>JBDHUX010000081.1:0-2501 GCA_039809405.1 Candidatus Absconditabacterales bacterium | reverse complement strand
TCGAGAGTCTTTGTGAAACAAACCACTCCCGGATAGGAATAATATCATCATAAGCCAGACCCTAAAAAACAACATAGAAGGTGTCACCGTTTATAACACGATAGAACAGTTGATAGATATTGTCAAAACTTGATATGTAATATGATGAGCTGAGGTATTTAGATTGTTTTCAGAAAAGAATCTCCTTGATGAAGTACTTATAACCCATATAGACGGTACGCGAGATGGAGATATCATCCTTCCAGATATAGAAAAAGATATGAAGACGATCTCACAACACACTACCCAAGATATTGATAAGAAAGATATTGATAAGAAAAAATATAAGTTAGATTTTATTACTTATGGTAAGTAATCAAGAATTTCCAATTAAAAACTATGACACACTTATCTGATTTTTTAATTTTTTTTATTATAATCGTATTAATTAATTTAACTAATTATATCAATATAATGAATTATGTATTAAGGTTGTTCAATACAGGTCAAATCACACTACCAAAAAATTGGAGAAGTAAATTTGATACAAAAAACTACACTGCGATAGAGACCAAAGATTGATTGCTTATCAAACCAATTTTGGATAAAGATGCAAATAGCAACATCTATTATGAAAGCAAAGATGGTAATTTTGGTATATATAGTGAAAAAGGTATAGACCCAGAAAATATACTATCAGCTATAAAATGATTTGATAATGGATAACATAAGTAAATTTTTATCTAAACTTACAGATAAGGAAAGATCAGAACTAGAAACTATAATAAAACTTATCATATCAAGAAAGTTTGATTTTTTGGATATAAAAAAACTTACCAACGAAAAAGATCTATATAGAGTTGGAAAGTGAAATATAAGGATAGTATTTCGTACGATACAGAAAACTATCACGATAGTAAATATAGACTATAGATGAAATATTTATAAGTAAAAAAATAATACAAAAAACCTCCGACAAAGTCGGAGGAAGTTGTCTATCCTATAGGTGATAGCAAAGCAATAATCTATAAAGATTAGTGACCTAATTCATATAAAGTATAGACAATAGTAGCACTATAAGTACCGACTGGAGTATATGCAGGGATAGTTAACTTCAACCATGGATAATCGTAATATTTACCCAATAGTCAACTATTTGCAGCTGTATTTCTATATATAAATCCTACTGGTAAATCTAATGCCGCATATGATGGAGACACCATTGCACCAGATAGTAATACTCTAGTATTAACGCTACCACTAGCTGGATTTAATCATACATCAGTAGTCGTAGTTCGTTTACTTTTTATTGATAGATTACTACCAGATATCACACCTCATCAACCATTAGTTAGGTCGCCTGATAGTTGTATTGTGGTGTAATAACCACTATCTGCACCTCTTTGATCGTCTACATACCACCATCAGTCATCATTACCAAAGGTACCAGTAAATTGTTTTTCAGCTACCTGATCACTACTAGATACAGTAACCGAATCAAATGTAAATGAACTTGGAGATCATATACATAGATTACCTCAGCTTAAATGTATACTTACGTTTGTAGTAGTTACACATCCGGTACCATTACCAACACATGACTCATAATCAGCACTAGTCTTATCCGAAGCAAAATTAAATATACTTACAAGTGTAACAGCTCATAGAGCAAACAATAATTTTTTCATCTGTTTATAATTTATAATATAAATATAGACCATATAGGTCTGTTGTGTAAAAATAAATTACTCTTAACATATTAACTCGTTATACATGATATATCGTAAAGTATAAGATCCTATAGTTTTATCTTATATAGATATATCATCTTGTGGATGTTAATGATCATGTTAATAATAATAATTATTTTTAACATCTATATTATAATGATATAAATAAGATTTGTCAAGTTTCGAGAGTACTTTTTTTACAAAAGTATATATAAGTAACATATGGGGCTTATCTTATATAGATATAGAGCTGTGGAATTTATCAAATCAGCTTATAAAATATATAAAATACAACAGAAATATAAAAAAGATAGAAAAAAATCAAATAACTTGATAATATCATAGAAATAAATACTTATAGTAGTAATATTTATAATGTAATAGAAGTGTTATATATGGTAGGTAAGAAGAAAACAACCAAAGTAAAAATAAATCTAAAGTATATACTGATAGGGGCCGTGATAATACTGATAATATCTTTCATGAGTTCCGCTTTCAACTGATACGAAAAAACCGAAGATGGTTACAATATCCCAAATGTAATAGAAAATACTGATATAGACCTATGAAAATTTGTCAGTGAGTATAAAGGTAATAAGTTTGAAAAAATAAAGATAATCTGAGATGATAAGATGGTCTGATATGAGCTTATAGGTACAGGATTTTTGATGAAATCAAATGCTTTTGGTGAAAATATATATAAGTCAGATTATAATACATACACAGCACACAAACCTATAAATACTTCTATAGTAGAGCTAGGAATCGTACCAGCAGACTGAAATAAGACAA
>JBDHUX010000080.1:0-2655 GCA_039809405.1 Candidatus Absconditabacterales bacterium | reverse complement strand
CGCACTATCAGCTTATTTTCATCTCATCATATACCTATATCAGGGAAAATAGAACTTAAATCTTGCTGAAGATAATCTAAAAAATCAGGCACCAAAGACGATAAACCGTGTATACTAGTGGTATAGTAGTTAAATTTATTTCAAATAGCTTGATCAAATTCTGCACTACTATATATACCTACTCCTATACTATCTAGCTTCTTTTTTGCTTCGTTATAATCCAATCTCTTTGGTAATATATAGTATTTATCACCAAACTTTATATCATAATCCTCTACTTCAGAACTATCATTAAATGCAAAGTGCTTTTTTGTTGAAGTCCTATGTGATAGATGATGGTAAGTTTGTTGGTATTTATCAATATAATCATGCACCTGTATATAGAAATTTTTATCTTGAGTTATCTTATCGTACAATAGATGGTAAAAATTTTTATCATATAAATGTATATCCTTAGTAATACCAGAATATAGATGTTTTCCAATGGAATTGTCGAAGATGATATTTAATTTTTGAAATATAGGATATCTATAAGCGTTATCTACATTAAGAGTATCGTAAATATCTTTTAATTGATCAAAATTATCTTTATAAGATTGGTCTATATATCACATAAGTAAATCTGCTCTAATTTTATTTGGACACTTATCGAAAAAATAATGGTACTTTTGGGGTACAATTCTCTTCATTTGAGACACAATATCATCATAATTATAAGATCTATAAAAGGTATTTGAATTATCTTCAAGTAATAATACTTTATCGGTAAAAAATTCTTCTGGAGTTATCTGACTAACATCTATGTAATCAAAATCGGAAATTGTATCATAATCGTATATCACCGTCTGCATAGGTACTTTATTATCCTGTTTATGAGACTTATCATCTATGTTAGAGGCGGCTGTGTTATATATTTTATCCAGGGTATTGGGGTTATTTACAGCAGATGGACATAAGTTTAGTAATGTCAATATAAGTAAATTTTTTATCTTTGGATTGGAAAATTTATTATGTAAAATATTGACATGTTTTTTGTAATCTATATTTGAGATATAATCTGATATTTCACCTATAAACATAATTAGTATAATAATTTGGTATATCAATATATATTATAGAGTTGTTTGATATAAGGTTTAACGCATGGTTATTTTATATTGGCTATCTGTGCATATCGGTCATTTATAACCTCTGATACTTGAGTCCAAAAAGTATCCTGTATATTTATAAAATCAGAGATAAAATTCTGCTTATCGTAAATTCATCTAATTTGTTGTTCAGTGATATCTAGATCCTCAGAGTTAAATATGTTCTTTTGGACCGTCTCTTTTGCTTTATTAGAAATTGGTTTTTTGTACTCTTGTCTAGTGACGGTATTAACAGTAAAATTAAACAGATCTACAAGATTTTTCACCTTCACAGTAGGAGAGAAAAACTCCTTCTTCTTACTACTAGGTATGACTTGTCAAGATTCTTTTAATTTACTAGTTATATTATTTATATTATCTACAAGCTCTTGAATAGACAGTATTTGTTTACCTGGTGTTATGATATCTGTAGTAGTACTAGGCACAAGGCAAAATTTCACTCAAAAATCTATACCTCATAATGTTCACGATAAAGGTCATCGATCTCACTGTTTTACTCAACATAAGCATGATTGATAGCAAGATTTACGATCATCTGTAAGGGCGATCTTGGTACCACCGCAATTATCTTGACAACTCTTTATACAAGCAACTACCTTTGGATTGTTAGTATTGATACCAAATTCTTTTTGTATATCGATAGTATTTGTGGGGCAGGTATTAGTATTAGATTGAGGATTGACAGGCAAAGTTGGTTCATTTCAATTGTCAATATTTCAATTATTGTCTGAAAGAGATCAGACATTTCCAGAATCAAACACAAGTGGTTCTTTGTACTTTACTCATACTGTAGGATCAATAGAGGGCAACACATCATCTATGAAATTGTCTACTACGACCTCCTCCTGGAAAGTCAATATATCTCATCTTATCTTCTCTATTTCACCTTTTACTTCGTCAGAAATAGGTATCTGATTGGCGGTAGTAACTCATGTGAGACACTGTAAATTTGAAACTATCTGAGTTGATTGTTCTGTTCATTTAATTTGATTTATAGCATCTTGTATAGACATATCTTGTATAGGATCAGACTGGGCATAGATGTTTACTGGTATAAGTCATAAAGGGAGCTTGTTATCAACTAATTTGGTATCTAGAGTATTGTTTATCTTATCATCTTCATATGACAAAGGTCTCCGCAAGTAGTAGTTTGGTATCCTAGTAGGGTTAGCATAAAGTACCTTATGTATCTGTTCTATGTCATAATATATGTCAAATGGTCCGTCTTCAAGAGATCCATTTAGGAATACTTCATCTCCAAAACTGTAATCCCCTATCTTATTCCTAGAGTTATAATAATTAAATGCAGTCTCGAACAACGCCCATATTTCTGATTTACAACTATTTATATCATCATCTGTCATCCTCGATGTAGTAGTAAAGTTTGGTTTGGTGCACACAAGGTATTTTTTACAGGAATCTCCAAAGCCACTATCATCAAATTTGTATTTAAACCTATCATCAAACTCTGCTATCCATTTGAGATAGTTTTTAAAGTTTGAAGTCG
>JBDHUX010000079.1:0-2659 GCA_039809405.1 Candidatus Absconditabacterales bacterium | reverse complement strand
TGTAAATATACTTGATGAGTCGCTATGTCTATGACAAAACTTAGAGCGTCATGATCACCTATCAAAACCATAAATACATCATCTTGTGGACCTATACCCTTTATAAAGATATTTGATACAACTATAAATAGTGTAGTGGTATGAGGCAAAAGAGCTGCAAATATAGTGGTATATCTAGAACCATGGCATTACAATATACATGAATTTTTGGATTTGAAAGAGACTAACTGAAACGATGCACTTAGGGCGAGGAAAATTAATACTGCACTTTGGATACCAGATTTATTTATGAAAAGAGTAAAAGAAGATGGTAAGTGGTATCTATTTGATCCAAAAGAGGTTATATGACTTGACGAATCATACGGTGAAGAATTTGAAAAGATATATAACTGATACCAAGATAAAGCTGATAATTGAGAGTTAAAACTTTTCAAGATAGTAAATGCTAGAGATCTATATAAAGATATACTGATCCGTATGGCCAAAACTGGTAACTACTGGTTTAATTTTAAAGATAGACACAACGAAACCAATCAAGCAAAACCATACTGACTTATACATAGTACAAATATGTGTACAGAGATATCTATAGCCAATAGACCTGATAGCACTGCCATATGTACACTTGCATCTATAAATTTATCAAAATTTGTTAAGAAACCTACAGATCTAGATAACAACAAAGAGTATAGTTACGAAGAAAAGCTTTCTTGGATATGTACACAAGAGCTTATAGACACAACTAAACTTGCTATCCGCGCACTTGATAATGTGATTGATATAAACTTCTTCCCTACAGAAGAATCAAAAAAGAATGGGTTTGATCTAAGACCACTTGGGCTTGGTGTGATGTGATTTGGAGATATGTTATTGCAGTTGGGCATAGACTACTCCAGCAAAGATGCAGTCAGATTATCTTCACATCTTGCAAAAAATATGTACGAATCGGCTCTACAAGAGTCCAGAGATCTAACAAAAGAGAGAGGTACTTTTGGTGACTATCATGAAGGTTATGGTTACGAGCCAAGAAGAAATATACTCTTGCTATCTATTGCACCGACTGCAAGTATTTCAAATATTGCTGGAACAAGTAGTTGTATAGAGCCCTACTACTCAAATATCTATAGCAGAGAAACGACTTCTGGTAAATTTACTATCATAGTAAAAGAACTTATAAATAATTTGAAAGCAAAATGAATGCGAAACGAACAAGTTAGAAAAATGATCATGATCAACCAGTGAAGTATACAAAATATAGATGAGCTAGACTGAATTATAGATAAAACAGTTTATAGAACTGTGTACGAGTCAGATCCACTTGCTCAGATAGATATAGCTGCAGCTCGACAAGAGTATATAGATCAGTCTATCAGTAGAAATATATACGGTAAACCAGAGTGGAGAGACAAGCTATGAGATGTGTATATGTATGCTCGAGAACAGGGCTTGAAATCTACTTATTACTGTTTTATAGAGAAAGACATCCAGTGAGAGAAATACACTCAGCAAATAAACAAGAGAGGTATTAGAAGATGATTTGGGAATATAGGACAGAGTATAGAAGCCAAAGATCTTGCTATACAAGAAGGAAAAGATATACAAGAGCCAATCAAAGAGGTTTCAGAGATAGTGAGCAGAAGATGATTTGGATTTGGTACTGTTGCATGAGCTCCAGTTATGAGTACAGGATGAGATGAAGATAATCAGGATAAGTGTGATCCTACAGAAGAGGTAGTATATTGAGGATTGACAAAACTGGAGATAGAATCCAAACTTAGAGAAGAGAAGTGAGATGAATATGTAGAAAAGTTAAAAAAATGAGAACTATACAAAGAAGGCCAGTGCCCTGTAAACCCATTTGAGAAAGTGATGTGTGATAGTTGTCAGTAAAAAGTGTGAGAATTAAATATATATGAGATAATATATAGATCTTGTATATTAAAATACCAGCCAATTATATAATTATATAATAATACTTTATACAAGCATAAACTTAATATAGATAAAAAGAGTTTATCTTAATGTGTCATCTTATTTTTATATTGTAAATAATAATATTTATGCATCCAGAATTACAATATTTAAATCTACTTCAAGATATACTCGATAACTGATCACCAAAAGAGTTATTTATGACTCCAGAAGTAAAACAACAATATGTAGATCGCGGAGAAGAGTTGCCTTATATCACATCGGTTTTTGGTAGGATGATGAGATTTGATTTGAAAGAGTGATTTCCCTTGCTCACTACCAAGAAAGTATTTTTCAAAGGCATAGCAATAGAGTTATTGTGGTTATTAAAATGATCTGGAAATATAAAATTTTTGATAGATAATGATGTCCATATACGAGATGAGCGATGATGGAAAAAATACATAGAGTTGAAAAAACTAGAATGAGAAAACGAGTTTATGGATGTAAAAGAGTACTTAGATAAGGTAAAAACTGATGAGATATTTGCTAGTAAATATGCCGATCTATGAGCTGCTTATCCAGTAAATTGGAGACATTTCAAATGACACGGAGATCGCGAGGCTGATCAGATATCGTGGGTGATAGATGGGTTAAAAAAAAGATCAAATAGAAAATCTTATGTAATATCAGCTTGGCATCCCTGTTACACTTACGAGATGGCTAGGGAGTGAGAGTCTATGGCATT
>JBDHUX010000078.1:0-2731 GCA_039809405.1 Candidatus Absconditabacterales bacterium | reverse complement strand
AGTGTAATTTTATTTGGTCAAAATTCAAGATAAATTAATGAGATCTTGTTTTGTTTTAGGAATTGTTATGTTGCTCAGATTATCATCATAAGTATATTAAAAAAATAACCTATTGTTATTACCCAATACAAATAGTAAGTAATCTTTAATATAGATACAATGTAAAATAATCCTACTATGTTCAAATATACTATAATAATATATGAATATAACCTGTAAAATAATCCTTGACAAAATATGTCTTTCTGATTATAATATAGTTATGAGTTATAAAAAATAATAACGAAATAAAAAAAATATATAAAACAAATGATTTAATTTTAATGAGTAATAAACAAAAATATGTTAGAACTATGAAATAATCAATATCTTGATGGGCTTCAAAAATCTATAACCAATAGTGATATAGTAAAATTTTTTGAAAACTTAGTGACTCTAGGAAGTGAGTTGGGTGCCTCAGATATACATATAGAGCCGTATGAAAATTATTGTCGTATTAGGCTTAGGATAGATGGTATACTACATGAGATTGCACAATATCCAAAAAATATACATGAGAATATCATTGCAAAATTTAAGATAGAGTCTGGGCAAATGAGACCTGATGAAAAAAGACTACCACAAGACGCTAGAGTGAGCACTGTGACATCTACGCATAAAGAATTGGATCTAAGGGCAAATACTTTACCGACAGTTTGGTGAGAAAAACTTGTAATGAGAATCGTAGATAAAAGTAAAAAAATACCATTGCTAGAAGATCTTGGTATAGAATGATCCAATATTGATATATTAGAAAGAAATCTGACATACCCAAATGGTATAATCATAACTACATGACCAACTTGATCTGGTAAGACAACAACATTGTATGCATGTCTAAATAAATTGAATAAAAATACAGTAAATATCCTTACATATGAAGATCCAGTAGAATCTAGGATAAACGGATTAAATCAATCTCAAATAAGGTGAGATATATGATTTACTTTTGCTCAGTGACTTAGATGATCACTAAGGCAGGATCCAGATATAGTGCTCGTATGAGAAATTCGCGATTGGGAAACACTTGATACAGCCATGGAGGCAGCTATGACATGACACCTTGTATTTAGCACAGTGCATACTAATTCCTCTGCTGAAACTATCACCAGAGTAATGAATCTCTGAGCAAAGTCTTATCAGATCTGTGGTACTTTCAATCTTGTAATTGCACAAAGACTTTCTAGGAAAGTATGTGAGCACTGTCAGACATTGTCAGACATATCAGGATCAGATTATTTCAAATACGCAAAACAATCACTTACAAGTATGAAATGAAATACACTGGAAAAAGAGATGAAATCTCGTGGTATCACAGAAGCACAACGGAAAAGTTTCTCTGATGGGAAGATAATGATATGAAAATGAACTGATGAAGATGGAAAAACATGCTCATATTGCAATGGGACATGATATAAAGGAAGAGTAGGATTGTTTGAATCTATGGAGTATACCGATGAGTTAAAAAATTTACTCCTCCAAGGCAAGACAGCTTTTGAGGTAGAAAAATGGATGCTTGAAAACGGTATGGTGAATCTAGAAAGAGATGGTATATTTAAAACAATCAAATGACAAACCACACTAGAAGAGGTTTATAGATTGAGTAAACATAAGTAGATTATGTTATTTATAATTCATAAATGCTATACCAGAATAAAATATATAGACAGCCACTCCACTAGCAGAACTGCGAAGGTATTTTGGGATAATAGTTCTCCTCTATTTCACTTTTATAGCACTTATTCGTATGACACACAAAAAATATGTTTAGAAGCTGTGGAATTTACTATGACTTTTATATAGCTATATAATCGTAAAAGATATTACATAAATTTAATCAAGCACATATCCTATATCCTCTAAATTATAATTATTATTTTTATATAAATCATATAGCACTTCTGCTATATTACCTCTTGTAGTGTTGTCCAATGTTTTATTGCTCAAAACATCAAGAGTTTTTTTGTAATTATCCGCCCATCATGATCCATCTAGATCATCATATTTATTGGTAACAAGTCTTACCATAGTAGCTATGAGTTCATCTCTAGTTATAAAATCATCCGGTCTAAACAATCATCACTCTGATCAGTAAAATATACCATACTCATACGCAAGTTTGATATTGGTTTGTAGGTCTGGATGAGAATCATTTATATCAACAAATCTACCATCATAAGTATTTATCTTGTTTCTACATAGTACGTTTTGAGCAAATTGCACAAGAAATTTTGCAGCTTCTGCCCTAGTAATTTGTCTATCTGATCAAAAATCTACTGTACCTGGTATAGTTGTAAGACCATAACTGTATAACATCTGATGAGCTATCTCCTGATATGGTGTCATACCTCACTGGTCCATAGTAAGTATATCTATAGGTGCAAAACAAGTGTCTGGGTCTATAGTTGAGTTAAATATGTTTTTATCGACAGTCGATGGTGGCAAATCATTATCATTGGGATCATGGTAATAAGTACTTCCGCCACCTCATCATGCAAAAACAGGGTTGACTACTACAGTTCTTGTAGATGTAGTAGTATTACCAGCAGTATCTGTACATATATATTGTAATGTATATGTTCATGGGATACTATTGTTCACTGATCAAGATACCGTCACTGCTATAGTACCATCATATATATCCATACATGTAGCACCAGGATCCACAAAAGGAGGTCACTGATTGATAGTT
>JBDHUX010000077.1:0-2740 GCA_039809405.1 Candidatus Absconditabacterales bacterium | reverse complement strand
GCTCATATAACTCAGTCTAATGAAAAAGAAGCATCCAATACCTCTAGGTACAAGAAACTTGCAAATCATGTTTTGGCTACTGTAGATAAGTTACAATTTTTACCATCAAAACATGTTTTGATCCAGTGTATAAAAGTATATAACACCACTCAACACAATCAAGATACAAAAAATTTATATACATCAGCTAAGTTTATGAAATAAGAAATCAATATCAGTATAATAAGAACACAAGTTTGTGTAATTCATTTTATATCGCCAAGTTTAGATAAAACTCTTTCTAGTCATCAAAACCAATTTATGGTCTTATGTTTGTCTATAAAAAAGCTAAGTCATACCATCATAAGGAAAGCCCCACCAAATCAAGCAATCACTATATGGGAATTAATTAATATATTTCAGTACTGTGTAGGATTATCTATAGCCAGCTTAAATGCCTGTATCGGATCAATATTGGCAAATATCGAAGCTAACAAAATTGGAAATAATAGTCTCATACCAAATACAGCGACAATAATTCACCATGTGATAAATCTCTTCTGCCATAAACTACTCATGTCTTTCAATACACTTATATTTACAATCATATTGTCAAAAGATAACGAAGACTCAAGTATTCACAAGAAGAATACTACAAATACAGCAGATAGTCACATATACACAGTCCCAGTATCTATATATCAAATTAAAAATCAAAATATTAGCGATGCTATAGTAAAAATAAATGATCAGAGGAAATATTTTTTGAATGTTTTCATGTGTTTTTATACATAGTAATAAAAAAAATATTGTACCATCTTGTACAATTATAACCATATATATAAGAAAAGTCAAAAAAATATATAGTACGATTTATAAGGTATTATATACCGAGTATGACAATAAGATGATTATGTAGTTTTTGCTTTTCGAGAGCTATAGAGTGAAAGTGCTATAAACACTAGTCATATCGTTCATACGAGTACTTCCGGCAAATGAATAGCAGCTCATACAAACATCATAATCGCAAGAGCTATCACAGCATAAAAAGCGCCATGTTCTAGATAGCGATAAGATGCAAGAGTACCTTTCTTGAGCATATACATAGTAAAGCTACGTACAAAGAAGGCACCTATACCAAGACCAGCAGCGATAACAAGTAAATTATTGGAAAGTGCAAATGCTCATATAACTCAGTCTAATGAAAAAGAAGCATCAAGTATTTCTAGATAGAAAAAACTAGCAAGTCATGCTTTAGTCATCATACCGACGTCATGATCTCCATAGCCAAAAAAAGCTTCAATTCAGTTTACTATTATATATAGGACTATTCACCATACACCTGCAACAAAAAATTCATGTACATGAGCCGGTTCTATAAAATAAGAAAATAACTCCAATACTATCAATACACAAGCAGCTCATATTGCCTCTATCTTACCAAGTTTGGTAAATCACCTCTCTAGTCTATTTAGTCGGTGGATACTTTTTTCTTTATTGAGGAAAAATTTGAGTCATACCATCATAAGGAAGGCTCCACCAAATCAAGCGATCACTATGTGTGAATCAGTAAGTACTTGACCATACTGTTCAGGATTTCAGATAGCAAGTCTGACTGCTTCTATTGGATTGATACCTGCAAATATAGATACCAATAGTATAGGAAATAACACTCTCATACCAAAAACTGCTATCAGTATTCACCAAGTAAGAAATCTTCTCTGCCATTTGTCATTCATATGTTTGAGGACATTGACATTGACGATCGCATTGTCAAACGAGATTGAAGACTCTAGAAGTCACAGTACCAGCACTATAAACATAGTGGATAGTCATCATCCTACAGTTCATTTACTGACATATCACACGGCAAATCAGATTATCAAACATATCACAGTAAAGATACTAGTTCAGAAGAAGTGTTTCTTAAATGTTTCCATAGTTGTTGAATCGGGTTTATGATAAACTAAATAAAAATATATGAAGATAAGCAAAAAAGGATACAAATCCTTTTGTAATATAGATATAGTACTTTTATAATAAAATATTAGATATACATTGCAAGAGTAATCTATAGATAATCCCTTTTGTACGACTCTGCGCCAAAATTGTCAACAAAATCATGGATTTCAGGGAGTAAAGATGAGCAGATTTTCTTAACTCAAAAATCCATAGACTGTATCTTTTTCTCCAGTTCTGCCATGTTATAAGATTGTTTACTGACGGTATCTAACAGCCACTTATCAAATAGTTTATTATTAACTATCTGACTTAAATCTCACTGCTTATATCATATATTGTATAACACCTCTATAGGTATATTATAAATTCACTTATTGAAATCATTTTTTAGATCTTTTAATCAATATATCCATCCAAGTATCTGTGGCAGTTCTTTTATATCTGATGCATTGTAATTCGATCATAGAGCAGATAAATAAACTTGCTGTGATCAGCGAAATGACTTGTCGTATAAATCGTTCAACTCTCCCTCTCTCATAAATATCTTATAAATTCTCCTTCTATACTCTTGCTTCATTCACTCCAAGAAGTCTACTAGATCGTATTCTAGATTTTGTCACATATCTAAAAATTTTTTTATTATGTGTTTTCAGTGAAATCATAACTTTGTTATAGGTTGTTTTGTGTTTATAAGTATATCATCTTTTACTTGATCCAAAAAATCATCACACTGCATAAATCACTCAGGCAAAGCTACATCTCCATCCACTATATCGTCTACCTCTCTTCCAAATGCATA
>JBDHUX010000076.1:0-3192 GCA_039809405.1 Candidatus Absconditabacterales bacterium | reverse complement strand
CAAACGCCAATATAATATCAACTGCCATAGCTGATGGAGTGACTACTACCATAAAACCAGATGAATTGCTTGATAATTACGCAGCTAACTTGGATAATATAACATATCTGGGTGATAAATTCAAGCCTTCATTTTATAATGGTGATCTAGAAAATATACCTTATAAATCTATAGATTATATAAATCCTACTGACACCATTTCTGTGATCAAGAGATATGATGATGTAGATGCCGATGTACTAAAAGACGGTGATATAGTCAAGATTACGGTGCAGATATCTTCTCGTGGTTATGCAGGAAAGATGGCTTACTTAGAGCAACTTTTATGACCATTTGATGTTGATAAAAATTTTATATATTACACTTGATTTGACAGATGATCTCTACCAAACTGAGCTACTTTGAGACTACAAAATACCGATCCATATCTATTTATGGTAGATAATATTGATATAAAAAATAATCAGACTATCTTATTTTCTTATTATGTGAGATACAAGAGTAAACAGATAGTGACTATCAATATGTGACCTGGACACATATCTCAAAATGGTGATGGTGGAAGTATATGATTATTGCCAAAAGCTTATGCTCAGTGATCAGACGATAATGATTTATTTGAATTACTGCCTATAGATTGATGTGTAAAGATAAAATGGAAATATACTGTTGATAATATATTTGGAAATTTGAGAGAAGATGTAGAAGATTTTATAGGAGACCTACAAGATACCGCCTCAAAAACTCAAGCTGAATTTACATCTTGATTGTATGATTCACTCTCTACATTGAGTGATAAAGTATCCAATGGTATTATAGATGAGAAATGGAATCAAGAATGATTTATGTGATTTGTGTCAAAAGCATGAACACAGCTTGAGTGACTTGGTAATTTGAATGTAAATACCAAACTCAGCTTATGAATATCTCCAGAGATAGATAAAAAAATAGACCAAGCTATACAGAAACTTACAAAGTGATTGTGTGATTGATTTAAGTTATGAGATAAGAACTGTAGTGGAGTGCCTATACTATCAAGCTTACCCTTCAATATGTCGCTACTTACCCCATGAGATATGGTAGTAATGTGACAGAAGATCTTTAATGATAAGTGACTACCTACTATTACTTTCCCTGGTAATCGATGACCTACTGTAGCTTGATATATACCAGCTCCAGGCATATTTGGATTTCCGTTTAAATGACCAACCGATTGATTTGGATATTTTGGTATGCCATTAGGAATATGAACATACAGTTCTATGTTTAGACTATATTTGTCTCCTACACTTACTGCAAAACTTGGTATGGCTATATGTATATGACCATATGGAGCATGACTAAGGATACCAAAACTATTTAGAGATGTGGTATGAAATTGCATTGTGTTTGCTATAGACCCAGGTATTGGTATGTGTCAGCAGACTAACTCTTGATCTTCTTATGTCATAACACCTGATAATAAAAAACTACAAGATTTCAATACTTGTAATGATAACCTAAGTGAAGATACAAAATGACCTTTTAAGCTTGTAAATAAAGGTATCAATAGTGTAGATAATTGGCTTGATCAGCAATATGGATCTAGACCATCGCTACGTATCAAGATATGAGGTAATCCAAATATTACATCTTATGATAGTGTATCCATATCAGATTTTGTAAAAAAAGTAAAACTTCCTAATGTCGAGCCACTAAATATGGAAGTTAGATGACCAAAAGATAAATGACTTATATCATGTATAGTCAATCAATTTGTAGATAATCAGGTAAGATATATTATCAACAATATGACTTCTATGGATATAAATATTATACTCCCAGATTTCAATTATATATGAAATAATATAGTCTGATTAAAACGAAATAACCAAGCTCAGATAGAATATGAAAATTACTACCAAAAAGAAACATCATGATGACTAAATATTGCAAAATCGCTTTTTGCAAAAGAAAATTCTGCTAAGATAACAAAATATCTATCATTATATACCTCCAATCCTTTTGAAAAATTACAAGCCTTCTTAAATCAATCAGAACTTATAAAAGTGAGTACCACAGATGTTGTTATAGATATACCTTGGATATATAAAGAAGATATCAATAAATTAAAGTGAACTTATGATGCTTGGTTAAAAAGGAATAAGATCGTTATAGATAGATGGGAAGAGGTGTGAAGAGATATTACAAATAGTTGTGAAAATACTGCAAATCAATTTGAAAAAGAGAAATGCAATACACAAGCGGATAATGTTATACAGTTTACAGCTCAGCTTGGTCAATTTGAGAGAAGTATAAGACAAAATATGCAAGTGCTCGATGAGTATGCAAATTTTCCTACAGAACTATATGACTTGATACATACATATGATAAGTATCTAAACAGTGTAAATAGTCTTATGTACAATATAGTTAGTCAATTATTTGGTTGGTTAGATAAGATAGCAAGATGATTTGATGCTTGGGTAGAGTTTATAATATCATTATTCAACATACTTAAGTCACGACAAGTTATTATAGACTTTAGTATTAACCGGAAATCTAAATGTAGTAAGTGTACGGTTGATTGATACTCTGCTTATAGTTGTATTTTGAAAGGATTTTGTCCTAAACTCCCGGTGTTCAATATACCACCTTTCAAACTACCTGATATTACGATAGATCTATCGAAAATAGATTTGAGGACCGATATTGTCTTACCTAGATTTAAATTTGTACCAAAGAAAATAGATATCATAGATTCTTTACTAAAATCAGCCTTACCCGATTTACCATATCCGTGAGATTTATGATCTCTAAATGTAACCATACCAAATATACCAGTGATACCAGCGCCACCAGACCTTGATCTCATATCTTTACCAAATTTTATACCAACATTTGAATTTGATGGCCCTACATTGCCACCAGCTCCTAGACTACCTAAAATAGCTCCAGAACTTGCTATGGCTATAGATATTGCTGATTTTGTTTGAAGGATATTTTGCATAATTAAAAATAATATATGACTTTAATTTGATATAGATGTATCGATGATACAGCGAAAATTCTTGATCATAAACGTCGTTCAATTGTTTTTGCTGTTGATGATGTTGTGATAAGTCGAGTAGAATTTATTATTCGTCGTTGTGATAAAGTTAGATGAATTTTAAAATGTTGATAAATAACTTAAATTTGTTCTTCTGTTCAGTC
>JBDHUX010000075.1:0-3465 GCA_039809405.1 Candidatus Absconditabacterales bacterium | reverse complement strand
CTAGTGTATTCCATGCAGAAACAGCTTGACTTACTGCAGCTGGCCATCCTGATGCCGAAGTTAAACTAGTATGTACATATACAGTGTATGTAGCAGGTGTTACAAAATAAGTATACCGTCTATGTGTTCTGACTGAAAGAGATGGATTTTCTAGTTTATAAATCATCTCTCTTTTGACCCAATTTCTATCTACACTTTGATCTATATCAAATACATAAGTAAATTCTTTATTTATTGAGTCATAGTAAATATGCACATCATTAAATTGTACAATATCTTCATCAATCAAAAATCTCAACTCTTCTCTCATTTCTTCTTGTAACTTCTTGTCATCTGTAGCACCTTCTACAAGTTCTGTAATACGGTTTTCTATCTTCTGCTGAAGATCTTGTTCTGTCTGCTGAGTATCAACAACTTCCTTTGTGGGTGAGTTGTCTTTTTCACATCCGGTAATCATAAATATAGATACTATACTTATGAATAAAATAGTAAAAACTTTAAAATAATTTTTCATTTGAAAAAAATTTTATTTGGTTAAAAAATGATTGTTTAAAATATTAAAGAACTGATTCAAAATGTAAATATAAAATTTACAAGATAATTTATAATAAAAGAGAGAGATGAGATACAAGAGATTTTTAATATGAGATATTTTTAGAATAAAAATATAATATTGTATATCACAAAAAAACTATTGACTTCTTTTTTTATTTAATTATAAAATAAATACGATTTTGTAAAAATAAATGGGCAACAGCGCGATCTGAAGGTAATATCATGATAGTAGCAATAATTTTTATGTTTTTTTTAGGGTGGGCAATGAGATGTGCTACCGAATATGGTTATACCATGATTAGGTTTGAATACAAAACCAGTAGATATAAACTGAAGTATGTGATTCCTATCATGGTATATGTGGGAATAATAGTACTATTTCTTATTATACCAGGTATCAAATACTTTATCCATACAGACGACTATATAGTCAAAGCAGCGATGATATTTGGTATATTGTTACCTGAGTTGCTAAAAGCAGTAAAAAAGTCATCTAGTCTTATCTCCTAAAAAAAACACAAAAATCTCATCTCTGTGTGCTTTGATGAGATTTTTTTACATCATAAAAATCAGATTATCTACTTATCTTTATAGCTTTTCCAGAGAAACATGATACAAATATATCAATAGGCACTGATATAGGAGCACCACGATTTGGGTTGGAAGGATCGTTGACGATGATGTTGTAATCGCATCAATTTCGGTCTAATCCGCGGATCAACACAAGATGTCATCAAGGAGCCTTGGTAGTATCAAATCATAACGATACAGAGCATAGTAAAATATAATCTTGATCTATTGCTTGAGCTATATGGGTTAGTAGTTCGGATTTGATACGATCAAAAGTTAGTATCTCGCCTTTCAAGTCGTGCTCGTTTGCAATTTTGATCAATCCACCATGATTTCGCCCACCGATCTGGGTATTGTAAATCGATCTTGTCTCGTTAGATCAAGTTTTGGGGTTGTAAAAAGTGTATTCTTGATGACGATAATTTATAATATTACTATATATAAGGGCTTTTTTGGTCAAGTAATTTATACTCATAAGTATACAGCTCAGCCCGCACAATCTACCTATCTTCATATCATCTCATAAACCAAACAATATATCATCACTAGATAGTCCATGTTTTGGATCTTCAATAGTCTTTTTGGTCTGTGGTATAAGTGGTATCTCAAATTGTTGATTTTTGCAGATATTTATATAATCTGACTTGATAAAATCTGACCAACTAATATCCCAAGGGTATACAAATATATACTCTATCTCACGATCTCAATTGAAATCTCGTGGATGTATCTGCGGAGTTCATAACTTACCTCAAGTCGTGTAGAAACTCTCTGACTGGTTTGATATAGCTTGCTTATCTCAGATGTAGAATCAGATATGTTTATGCTTGGAGTTATCTCTGTCGTAAATATCATATACATCAGATCATTTTTTCTCTTTCCAAAATAGTACCGCTCAAACAGGTATATCATTGGAGTTTGTATTTAAATCCAATTCAGTCCATCAGTTCTTTATCATAACCTCTCTTGTAGTATCTACATTGGCATGAGAAGTAGGCATCATATTGAACTGTTTGAGTATATTGCTTACAAAGTAAGCACAGCTAGCAGATCAATCTCTAAGTATATCCACAGATCTCCTGTCATCGTAATCTATAAAAAAAGATCTCCATATATCAGCTCAGACACTATTGTGGATAGTTTGTATATAAGTTTTGTAGTAGTTTATGTACATTTTTTTTAATTGATATGAAGATAATCTATATGAATATAATATATATCACCTCGACCGTAGTGGAGAGATCTCAGTATTATGTGGAGGGATAAATACTTGAACACCAATGCCGTTGAGATTTCTCATTTCATTCGAAATGACAGAAAACCAAGCCAACAATGACAGAGAAAACTAAATACAAAATAACAGATGATTAAACCTATAATAATAACAATAATATCTATCTACCTTTGAACACAACTCTGATAGTAGCAAATAATATATAGATATCCAACCAAAAAGACCAATTTTGTATGTAATAAATATCAAACTTTGCTTCATCTTCAAATGGCAGTCTATCTCTACCAAATATCTGACTATAACAAGTAACACCTGGTTTACAAACAAGTAATCTTTTCATCCAAGGTTTGTATCTTTCCACTTCAAATCAAAGGTGTGGCCTAGGTCAGACTATGCTCATATCTCACTTCAATACACATCGCAGTGATGGTAACTCATCAATACTGTATTTACGGATAAACTTACCAATCTTGGTGATCCTAGGATCGTTATCGATCTTCTGAAGTTCTCATTTCCTGATATTTTGATCGCTATCTTGAAGCTGTTTCCGGTATTGTTCTGATTTGGAAGTACCAAAATACTCTCATGTACAGTACTCCAATCTCATAGAGCGGAATTTAATATAATCAAAATGGATACCGTTTTTACCAACTCTTTTGTGTTTATAAAATATAGGTCCATTGTCAAATAGTTTGATCGCTATAGCAGTAAGAAGCATGACAGGACTCAATACAATCAATCATAAAAAAGAAGATCAGATGTCAAATGCTCTCTTTATAACAGAGTTCCATTCTACTATGCTGTTTATCCTATACTCAAGTCATATAACTGGTCATATCCTTGTAGAGTAAAATCATAGATCATCAAGCAACAATCACTGAGATATATGTACAAATTTTGATCAAGCAATATTGGTCTTATCTGCAAGGTATTGAAGGCGATCGTAACTTATATCTCATACGAGCATCACTATATCTGGTGTGTGTAATTTGTACAAAGATTGTAGATCCAAATCTGGATTGTAGTAAGATTTTATGATATCGTACTTTCATATGGTCGTAAGGTTGTTTTGTACATCTTCTGCATCTACATCATCATCCTGCTGT
>JBDHUX010000074.1:0-3725 GCA_039809405.1 Candidatus Absconditabacterales bacterium | reverse complement strand
TTTATTCAGATTATGAGGTTTACATCGTTTTTCTAACTCTTGCGGGTTGGAGATTCTTCACTTCGTTCAGGATGACAACTAATTTTACTTTGAAATAAGTCACAAGATTGTTATATAGTATACTTTGTATCTGGCAAACAAAATCAGATTATCTTTATATATATTATTATCATTATAGTATCCAGGATACTTTTATATATTATTTTTTAAACTTATTTTATTATGTGATTTGAGAGGAGGAAGTTAACATGACCAGAACACGAACAACCAAGTTTTTTTTCACAGATGCGGAAGTTATTACTTGCCTTGTTGTGTGGAGTTATCGTTGTAGTATGATGATATAAGTTGTATTTTGTAGCTGGAGAGTGGATCAAAACTATCCCATCAAAAATATTTGTAGCCAGTCACAAAGACAACCATAAAAATAAAAACCTCCCTAGTATCAATGCTCTTCTTGTATGAGTAGGTGGAGAGTGACATAGATGATCTTACAATGCGGATACTATTATATTTGCAAGTTACAATCCAAATACAAGTACTCTAAATATGGTTTCTGTACCAAGAGATTTATATATAAATATCACTTGATGAGTATCCCAAAGAGTAAATTATGTGATGGATTACTATATATTGAAGTGAGAGACTCTTGCATATGGTGCTGATAAACTTAGAGAGAAGATATCAAGTATAGTATGAGAAAAAATAGATTACTATGCCGTAGTTGATTTTGGTGCATTTGAGAAGATAGTCGATGATCTATGATGATTGGAGGTAAATGTTCCGAAGAGATTAGTTGATACGTCATTTCCTGTCGATAATTACAACTATGGTACTCTTGTGATAGAGAGTTGAGTTCAGACCATGAACTGAGAGACCGCTTTGAACTATGCTAGATCTAGACACAGTACTTCAGACTTTGATAGGAGTAAAAGACAACAGATCATTATCAAAGCCCTTATAAGCAAGCTTATATCTTTTAACTCTATATCCAAAATTGATGATATATACAGTAATTTTTCTAGTTTTATCACTACCAATGTCGGTGTATGAGATATGATCAAATACTTCCCATATGCAAGACAGTTGGATCATATAAACAGCTGGGTGCTACAGTCTGATTGTCCAGCAAATTTAAACCAGATGAAACCTTGATGCTTGCTTTACTCTCCAGATAGGTCTTTATTTTGATGAGCTGCAGTTATCATACCGTATGGCGCCAAACCATCTAAACTATCTTATTATGATAATATCCAAAAATTTGTAAAAATAGTACTAGGTAACAACAAGTGACTATCTATAGACAAAACTATCAATATCTATAACTCTATAGATAAAGATTTGAGTAAAAGAAGTATTGCATCTGAGCTTGGAGTAGAACTTATGAGATATGGATACGATGTGGGATTTGTTTGAAATAATTCTCAAATACTTGATCGTACATATATATTGAACAATACATGATCTACTGATGTATTATTGGATCAGCTACACAAATTTATGACATTTTTACCACTTACCAAAGAGGATATATGAACTGGTTTGATCGAGCAGAATATCAAAGATCAAAATGAATCACCTATATGAGTTATGTGAAATGAAAATAATCAGACTTGATCCATCGCAGATCTTGATATATCTTACTCTGGAAATTACTTTATAGGTAAAGATATAGAAAAGTCTGATATATCCATATTAATTTGAAACGATTTTGTCGTAAAAACTTGAGTAAACTACAACACTATAGATGGGTTCTTGGAAAAATAATCAACCTATCTTCATTGCATATTAAACACTTTAACTTTACTATATGATACTTGCGATAGATCGATGATCTAAGATAATCTGACTCTCTGTATCTGGACATGATCGTCTTCCTATACCGATATGAGCACTGGATAATGATACTGATTTTCTTATCAAATTGACTGATATTGTGGTCTCTAAAGATGTTGATAAGATAGTTGTCTGACGACCAAAAAACGAAATCAATAGGGACAAGATAGATAAGTTTATAAAAGAAATCGGTTTTGTCTTTACTTGAGAGGTTATCAAGATTGATGAAGAGTATAGTTCTGTCCAAGCCAAAAATATCACTCTTTCACCAAAAAAATCTCTAGCCAATGATGTAGTTGCTAGTATGATTATATTGCAAAGGTATTTGGATAGTTTGGAATAATAGTATTACGCTTTTGTTGTATTAGATTTTTCACTTCATTTAGGATAATAGCTATTAGTGTTTTTATGCTTATATAATACAACTATAATCAATTTGAAATTTTGTATTTGATTATAGTACTTGCAAGATTGTAAGTTTTTTCATCTAAGTTTGGAGTGTTCAAAACTCTATGCTCTAATGTGATACCAATTGGATTTATTTGTCTATCACTTATCAGTGATCTCAACTCATCTTGATGAGTTCTAATTTCTTGATTTAGAGATCAGATACATTGTTTATCAACTCACATTGATGATTTGATTTTGTTTACTTGAAATATATTATTACTCATTGATATTTGATTAAATATTTGATATAAATTTAAACCTTGGTTGCCTTACTCAATTAACTACTATATCTTCAAAAAACATATCTTTTGGTCTAACTCGCATAGCATTATCTCCAAATTCTTCTGATGTATAAAGTGCTATATAAACAACTAATTCCTCCAGTGTTTCGCTATGTTTAGCAATTCATATAACCTTGTAAAACTGACCTTTGTAGCGTTGATATTTTCCTAATTTTACTGTATCCATGATATTTGTATATTAATTTTACAATAACTATAATTTATAATTAATTTCCTCTCAAGTTTTCATATCTTTTATCTTACATATTCACAGTTCCAATTCTCAAGGTCACAATATCACACAGTATCTTATGCCTTTCTTATCCGCATACTCAAATTGCTTTCCGAGTTTGGCTGGAGTGGGATATAGTTCTGATATCTTATCTTGTGATATGTAAGATTTATACAGCTTGATTATATCCTCTTCCGTCTCTTGGAAATTAATAAATAAGTACTTATCATCTGTATTTGTCTCTTCCATCTTATCTATCACTGCTGGTATAAGTCTTCACAAACTAGCTCATACTCAACTAAAAGACTGTTTCTTGTCTATAAAATCAGTCAGATTGTCGTATCTTCATCATCATGCCAAACTTCCAAGACTCATATCGTCTTCATCAAATCGTTCACACACCATACCTTTGTAGTATCAATGTCATCTGACTATACATATATCGTAAACATACTCAACTCACAACTGATCCAATCAAGATAGTATCTGCATAAGTCTATTGTATCAATCCACATCTTCCAAACTTGGGTGTGTAGGATCTTGTGTATCTATGATGCTACAAAGCTCTTTCAAACTATCTGGGTCCATCAAACCTTTCAGCTTATCTTCAAATACTCATTTCTCCATCTTATAATAATCATCAAGTATTTTTAGTATTTGATTTATATTTTCCTCTGAGATAGACTTGGATATAAGCCGATTTTTAGTCAGCAAGATATCTGATATGTGCAACTTGTAATTTATATCTACTTTAGTCTGTTTCAATATCTCTTGTGTTGCTTGATCTATGACAAAAACTGCCTCTATATCGTATCGGACACCGATATTTGCATCGCTTGGTCGTATCGCATCTACATCAAACTGCCAAAATTCCTTATATCTACCTCTTTTGGTCCTCTCTCACCTCCAAACTGGTTGGATCTGGTACC
>JBDHUX010000073.1:0-4148 GCA_039809405.1 Candidatus Absconditabacterales bacterium | reverse complement strand
GCAATTCGGTGTACATCCTAATCAGATTATTTATGTTATCAGACCAATTGGCGATATCTTCTTTGTTGTTAATATACCTAGATATATCAAATCTTATAACATCATCAGTTTTTCTTATATCTTGAAGTTGTTTTTTCTTATCTTCAAGTTGAGTTTCCAATTTATCTAAAGTACGGGCTTTGTTTGGCATATTGAAACCTAATCGACTACTACCCCAGTCTCTAGTTTGATAAGATAGAAAAAAGTAATAAAGTAATCATATAAAGATCAGCACTAGAAGTATCCTAAAAAACTGCTTCCAGAAACCGTTATATTGATAGTTTAGATAAAATGAATTTGCCATAATAATAGATTTAAATATAATCTGATACAATTATAATCAAACCTATCTATTTTGTCAAATCTAGATATATATTTATCCAAGTCTCATCAAATATAAAAAACCACCTTGTTTCGTGCACAAGACGGCAGTCTAAATAAAGTTATAATATGATTTATTCCAATATGTAGCCTATATCTTTAAGTATATACTTATTATCTTTGTATAAGTTATATATTACTTCAGTAATATTGGCTCTTATGGTATTATTAAAAGATGACTAAGCACCCACTCTATAAAATATCTCTTTTTCCACTAGGTCTTTATCTCTACCCCGTTTCAATGCAGATATCTGCTTCATTTTCTCCACTCTTTCAGGAGAATTGAGAGCTGGTCAGTAAGGATTTAGGATTTTGATAGAAAATGGACGAGTTGGTTGGCTGTTTACAGATAATTTCATCACTCATCTAAATGTATCCATATTTACGAGATCTACTTGATTAAACTCTGGAGAAAACTCTTTCTCAAGGAACTCAGCATCAGGAGCGCCAACTTTGTAAGACATCATAGTACCAACATTACCGAATATAGCTTTCGACAGATCAAGTCATCATCATAGTCAAGATGCTTTCAGCTGATCTATATACTGGTGAGCTACCGCAAGTCATAGTCTATACTTACGAGCCTCTGATAGTATAGACTCAAACGATGCTGATACATAGTTCTGAAACTCATCAACATACAAGTAAAATGGTACTCTATCATCTTCCTTTATGCTAGCCCTTTTCAATATGTTTACTTTTATCTGTGTAGCTATAAACCTACCTATAAGTTTGCTATTCTCTTCACCAAGTAGTCACTTACTCAAATTTACAATCAGTACTTTATTCTCTTGCATGATCTCAAACATATCAAAACTTGATTGCGGTTGTCATACGATATTGCGAACTATACCAGAATCTGTAAATGGGCTAAATTTAGCTTGGAAGTAAGGTATCATCTCTGCCTTCTCTCTATCTCACATACTATTGTAAGTTTTTTCCCATCGTCATCTCACTATAGGATTAGTAATATTACTAACTTTAATTTTATTGAATGCTGCATCTGTAAATAATCTGACTACTTCTGATATAGTTCCGCCATCTGGTTGTTCCATAAGGCAATAGCAAGCATTACGGAAGTAGTCTTGTATACGAGGTCAAAATATCTCATGTCCATACATACTTACAAACATGTCTATCAAGTCAGATATAATAACATCCCTCTCTTCTTGCGTCTCTCACTGGAGGACATTGAATCATATAGGATTTCTAAAGTCTGCAACATTAAAATATATTAGATCATCTATCCTCTCTTTTGGAAAGTATTCTATAAGTTTTTCACAGAAATCACCATGCGGATCTATAAAACAAAATCACCTACCATTTTGTAAGTCATCTTTAGCCATAGTAAGAAGAGCCGTAGTTTTACCAGTACCAGTCTGTCATATACAATAAAAGTGACGAAATCTATCCTTATCAGTGATCCTAATCTCTTTGTTTACTCATCAGTAGCTATTGTGACCTATGAGTAATCACTCTGAAGGTAGTCCATCTGGAGCTGGGACAATTTTGTATTTTTGGTAACGGATACGAGGATTTTTATTAAATTTGGTACTCGGGTAGTGATAAAGGGATGATAACTCTTTCATACCAAGCACATTGGCATACTCAGATATATTTAGATTAGAGTTATAGTATGATTTAAATAGGTATTTGAACTTAAACGAGTTATCTTTTACAAATCTACAACTTCTAGTTATATAATCTTCCATAAAGGAATTTAGATCAGTAGTTTTCTTTAGTTTCAAGTTATTAAGACCATTATAAGTATATTGCGCAAAAGATCTTGTAATATCGTCTATCATCACATCTGGTCTGCTTGGACTCGACGATGTCGCAAGCACTCTTATCTGAACAGCAAAAAGCTCTTCATCAATTTTTTTATCTATATCAGAGCATTGCTGACTGTTGTAAAGGTATTTATCATCATCTTTTTTGTCTTCTTTTTTATCTTTCTCTTTATCTGGATGTTTAAATAAGCTGATTATAAATTTCCAGATCTGTTTCCATAGGCTTGGATCTATCTTACCTTTTTTTATATCTTCAATATTTTTTCTATTTTTATTATTTAGAGCCTCATCAAGTGGTGTCACTATATATTGCACGCACAACTTCTCTTCCTTGGTGATCTTACTAAACGATGAGTATATACTATCCATAGGATCTACTTCAAAATTTTCGTAAGTCTTGATAGGTAGTTGGTATTTTTTAGCAAGTGTAATATATCCACCGTTGGCATACATACCTTCATCCAGTAGTTTCGGTTGGTTTATATAATCCACTACACAACCAGGATAAAACGATCATATGTTTTGTTCTATGTAGACAAGGTATTTCTTTGGTCATCATAGGATGAAATCTATAGATTCACTCCTTCATACGATCTCCAAAGATATATAATTGTCACCGTACCTTTTGTCGTTTTTATCTTTACCAACTATACTTACTACATTTTTTAGAAATTGATTCATTACTTCTATATTCTGCTTGTAGTTCTGTATATTAGCTGATTTACTACTCTGGTCTCATTGAAATTCTAGTAGCATCTTCACTTGTAAATATCTCAACTCTCCTTGTTTTTTTTTGAAATGTCTATCTCTAAAATACAAAAAAATCATATTGGATGCATATATCCCAATAATTGTAAGTAAAATCAGTAATATGATGATATCCATTGAGATCTAATCTTTTTGTAGGTTAAATATGATGATATAAAGATAATCAGATTATACTCATATCTTCAAATAAATCAAATATAAATACTTTACAACAGTATCAAATATAGTAAAGTATCGTTTTAAATAAGGGTGAAATATCTTTGTGTAGTTTAGGTGTTACAGTAGTAATGTATAAAAAGATACTTGATTATCAAAGGAAACTCACACTATCTATTGAAAAACTTCCATATCTCACCTGGTACAAATTTTGGCCAACCGTGTGGATAGTAATATCACCATGGACTAGATATACTATGTGGACATCGTATAACTTCAGCTCATTCTTGACAGTTGGTATATTCTACACAATTACCACCCGAAGGTCATACGGGTTTTGTTGCAGTGTCACAACTATTTTGATCTAGTAGTTGATCCAATGATTTAAGTCCTTGAGAAAATGGAGTCAAATTATCATCTGGGTTGTGAAATAGTATCGCAGCTGTCGGTCAGGTACATTTGTTGTATGTAGTACCACCTGCCACACTTCCAATCGCACGGATTACATCACCACGGATACAGGCAAGAGTATTGGTAAACCAAGCTCATAAAGAATGCCCTACTACAAAAACTTGATCTTCGTCTATACAGTATTTACTAGTAAATTCTTTTACTATAGTGTCAAATAAAGCAAAATCTCTAAGATCACTTCCCTTATCTCACCTATCACTCCAGCTGCGACTTGGTCCAGCTTCTGGAAGTCATAGCGGATATACGATGATAGCAGTTTGATCGCTTGCTTTCTCTATACCGTAATAATCACGGACTTGAGAGTTACTATTGGTACGACCATGGAAAGCTATAATCAGTTTGGATGGTGTATTTTGATTGTAATTTGATCATATAGCAGTTATAAAATGACGATTGACACCATCCACTATAAGAGAAGTAGGATCAGACGATGGTCTATCCAATGAACATCATAAAGATTTACTATCACGAGTTTTGATTCAATTTTCTTTCTGATCTAGTAATTGGTAAGCTACATAAGCCATCATACCACGACTCATGGGA
>JBDHUX010000072.1:0-4176 GCA_039809405.1 Candidatus Absconditabacterales bacterium | reverse complement strand
ACGCGGCTTTGGAGACCGCTGCTCTACCAACTGAGCTAAGACCCTATAAAAGATAGTAAAAATCAAATATACAAATATATACTACAACCAAATATAACCAGTTCAAGCTACAAAAAATCAGACTATAATATATAATGCACCAAGTCATGATATCAATATAATCTGATTTTTCAAGTTGAAATATTGTAAAATAACACTAAGCTCTCGCATAAAACTCAATTACTTTCAAGACATCTACTGGGATAGGCTGATCGTCTTGTGCGGTAGTAGGCATCTCTAATATCTTAACAGTAAAATTTGCAAAGTCTACAGACATCCATACAGGAGCTCTAAAGTTTTTTGTATTTAAATCATATAAAGAACTTGATTGAAGTCATTTTTTGAGTGCTATCACATCACCTGGATTAACATAATAGGAAGGTATATTGTGCTTGCCACCATTTAGAGTAAAATGACCATGTACCACCATCTGTCTTGCTTGAAATATAGTCCTAGCAAATCAGGCTCTAAGAATTACATTGTCAAGTCTTCTGTTTAGGAATTGCATCAATACTTGATCATGATCAAGCAATTTGTTTTTTGCATATCTTTTGCTCTTTTCAGTCACAAGTTTTACAAATTGTTTCTCAGATAGTTGGTATATTCTTTTCAAGACTTGTTTATTTCTAAGTAATTTAGCATATTCAGTCTCTCTAGTCCTAGCAGACCCATGCTGACCTGGTCTAGATCTTCTATTTTTGACATCATACTTTTCTGGTCAAAAAAGATTGATGCCTTCTCTTCTACATAGCCTAAATTTTGGTCAAGTATATCTCATTTTATAAAATTTTATAAATATATAGTAAATTTAAATTGTAGTAATTAATTCTAGTGATGATTGATAATTGTAATGATATTAGTATAATATGATCTATTAGTTTCTCTTAGGCCTTCTACCTAGAGTTCATCCGTGTTGCAATGGAGTAGCTTCTGTGATATACTTTATATCTATACCTCATACTTCATTGATAGCCTTCCACACTCCGTCTCTTCCAAGCCCTACTCATTTTACTATAACTCACACTTCTTTCAGTCAGCAGTTATTTTTAGCTGTAGTAAGGATGTGTTTGGTTACCATCTCAGATGCGTAAGCAGATGATTTCTTAGATCACTTAAATCACTGAGATCCAGCTCAACCACCTAGGATAAGATTGCCATCATTATCTGTAAAAGATATAATAGTATTGTTCTTGGAAGTTTTCATGTGCAATAGACCGCTAGCAATCTTCGGAAACTTTTTCTTTTTATTTATACCTGTTGATTTTTTGACCATTTTGTAATTTTTATAATATTATATAATATGACTTGTAATTTTGTGTAATTTTAGCTAATTTAATTGATTATAAGGTACTTAGAGATGTAATCTTAGCTAATATAAGTGCCCTAATAAGATTGTTATTTCTTCAGTACTGGTCTTACTTTGGATCTACCAAGTAGTTTCTTGGCAGTATGACCATTTTGTCATGTATTTTGCCCTCTCACTGGAAGGCCTAGGTTGTGTCTCATACCTCTATAGCATCTGTTTTCTTTCAATCTTTTTATATCTGAAGCTACTTGTCTTTTCAAGTCGCTCTCAAGTACCATATCTTTTAATTCATCAGATAGATTCTTCTGATCATCCTCTGTAAGATCTTTTACTCTAGTATTTGGAGCTATATTGTATTTCTCAAGGATTTTTTTGGAAGTAGGAAGTCATATACCATAAACCATGGTCAACGCTGTCCATATCACTCTATTTTCTGGTAGTACATGTCACTGGATTCTAAACATTTGTTATGTATTTTTGTATTAAATAATTTAATTTTTATCAAATTCAGATACTAAAAAATATCATAAAGATATCGTCAAATTAACCTTGTCTTTGTTTGTGTTTCGCATTTTGACATATCACTCTTACAATTCACCTTCTGCGGATAATTTTACAGCTCATACATCTCTTTTTTACCGAAGTTGCTACTTTCATTTTTAATAAATTTTATAATAAATTTCTCAAATATAACAAATTATAAAGTAATGATTGGACAATAATTATTGGTATTTAATAGGCTAGGATATCTGGTTATAACAAGTGTTATTTCAATCTATAGACTATATAACCTCTACTCCAATCTTCTGGACTGAGTGTAACTCTTACTCTATCTCACATAATTATCTTAATCTTGTTTAGGTTTTTCATCTTTCACTTCATCTTACAAGTCACAAATTTGTCTATACCATCGAGTTTCACTTTGTAGTCACCAAATCCAAGGACTTGTTCTACAACTCACTCCATCTCAATCAAATCGTCTTTTGCCATATAAGGTATTTTAATAGTATAATAATTATAATTTATAATAGTTTAGTATATTTATCTTATTAAATATGTATACAGTCAGATTATATTTATATATCACCAATTATATTATCATAGGGACTTTCACATATCTTTTAGAGATTGTTCTATCTCATCTACCGCTTTTCTTCATACTCATCTCATATTAATAAGTTCACTTTTCTTCTTAACTTCAAGATCCTCCACAAACATGATAGTATTTTTTAAAAGTGCATTTCTTGTTCTCTCTGACAACCCAAGTACTTCTATAGGTTGTTTTTTGATATTGACATCAAATGTTGATACTTTCTGATTGCCAGCTGCTTTTACATCGTCATAAGTAGTAAAGAATGATTCGTCCAATATTACATCTTCAAATTCAAATAATCTCATATAATCTACCAATACTCTTGAAGCGTACTTAAGTATGTCTTTGGGATTAATATGATTTGACATAGTTTGTAACTCTACTACAAGTTGGTCTTCGAGTCATCACGCAAAGTCTACGGCAATTTCATTAACTTCATAGTTAAAGTAGTTTACAGCAGAGAAACTATTATCTATGAGCAGCAAATGTGTGTCCAATCACTCTCACTTCTTCTCTCTATCTCTAAGAAACAACACACTATAATATCAATATCATTTCTCTATTCTGTATTCTATATATAGATCAGCCTTACTATCAGTTACTTCAAATAGATACTCTTCTGTGGTTATCAACTCTACTCATGTAGGCAACTTGAGGTCTTTGGCATACACTTTTCATATTGAAGAGAATTTCTGTGTAACCCAGATCTGCTCATCCAAAGATACATCCATTTTGAATCTAAGGTTCTTGAATGCAAGCATGATGTCCAGTACTGACTCTTTTACTCACTCAAGCACTGTATACTCGTGTGCAGCTCACTTGATCTTCATACCTGTGATCGCACTTCAGAAAGGATATCATAACACTAGTCTCCTTAGACTATTACCTAGAGTATGTCCAAATCACCTTGGTAGATGGTTTAGGATAAATCTAGAAGTCATATCGTCTATCTGTTCTATTTTAATCTCTGGAAGACCAATTGTTTTCTGTAGATCCAACATGATGGAGTATAAAAATTAAAGTGATAAATCTAGATTTGAGTATAATAAAAAAATCTAAAACAAAGCTATATAAAAGTATTTTCTATAACAAACACAAACAATTGCTATCTGTATAGTCTCAAATAGATAAATATTTTATATAAAAAATCAACACAAAATAACTCCAAAACATATATCAAAGTAGTAGATATAATTTTGTCAACTTGAAGATAATCTGATAACTATAAAACAAAACACAAAAAATCTTACAAAAAAATCCTAGCATAACTAGGATTCCGTGTGACTTAATTTGAATGTGCAGCATTTACCAGTCTAACCGATTCTCAAGTCTTCTTTTATAGTTATATACTCTTTTGAAGATTTCTTTGTACATCGGTTCAGAAAGTCTGGTAGAGTTGGTCAATAGCTCATCAGGATACTTTCTCAGCTGTCCCAAAAACAACTTATGATCATATCCAGTGGCTTTAAACATACTCAAACAAGCAGACACAAATGTCATCTTACTCTTGCCTTGAGGATGAAAAGCGCCGACTTCTTCAACTCTTGATGCTCTTACGGTAACATCAGTAGCCATCTCTTCAGTAAAGATAAGCTTACCTTTATTGAAGATGACTTTGCTATCCGCTCCTCTATTATCCGGATCATTCTTTATTATCATAAGTAAAGAAGTAATTGGAAAAGAAAACTTTTCAAATACATCCTTAAACCTCAGATAATTTTCATTGACTGATCTAGCA
>JBDHUX010000071.1:0-4237 GCA_039809405.1 Candidatus Absconditabacterales bacterium | reverse complement strand
AACTGTACCGATTTCTGCATAACAAAGTGCACCTAACAATGCAACAAGTCCAGATATAGTCCAAACAATCAAACATTTTGACTTTTGTCTCCTTCAAATATATCTATCCCAGTGAGTTTTGCCAATTCTGCAAGTCAGTATACTACTTGGATTCAATTTTTTTCTGCTTTGGATACTTTGGAAGATGGATCTTGTCATACTATCAAAAGATTTGTGTTTTTGGTTATGTTTGGAGTATACTGAGCACCATTGATTACAAGTTTTTGAGCGATAGCATCTCTTGATATCTCAAACTTACCACTTATGGCAAATCTCAAATATGATAACTTTTGGCTTTGTAAATTATCTTCTCTTATCCCAAAATTTGTAAACTTGATACCATGATCTGACAATTTATACAACAGTCACATATTGTGATCGTCATCAAGTCGATCCTTTGTGCTTTGGATAGTCTGATCTCATATACTGTGTATCTTGCCTAAGAAATCATTGTCTTGTAGATATCATATGAGTTTACTCACATCAAATCAGTTTATATTTATATCTTTGTCATGTAGATCTTGATAGATATGATCTACTATTATCTTTGCAGTTTTTATACCTACTTGTGGTATCCCGATAGCATTTACGATCCTATACAATTCGTTTGATTTAGACTTATGCAACTGAGAGGTCATATTTTCTATCTTCTTGGTTCCCATATTTGGAAGGTTCCTTGCTATCATCTGGACTTGTGGATCAAGTAGTTTGTATACATCAGTATAATCTGATACGATATTAGCTTCAAGTAGTGTGGTCACTATACTCTCTCCAAGGCCTCATATATCCATACAGTCACGACTGACAAAATGTTTTATCTTCTCTATCCTACTTGCTGGACAGCTAGCATTGATACAATAATACATAGTAGTTTTATCTTCTACTGCACTTATATGAGATCAGCATACTGGACATACTGTAGGAGGGTTTATGACTATCTGTGTACCATCTCTGAGTGATGGTATAGTTGCAACTATATACGGTATCACTTCACCAGACCTTTGTACCACTACATGATCGTACAGATGGATATCTTTTTCTTTTATAAAGTCAAAATTGTGCAAACTTACTCTTGATACCACTACTCAGTCTATATTTACTGGCTCCAAATTTGCTACTGGTGTGATGATGCCCGTCCTTCATACTTGCATATCTACTGACTGTATAGTAGTTGTCACTTGCTTTGCTGGATATTTGTAGGCTATGGCTCGTCTTGGATGGTGGTTTGTAGATCATAACAGGGTGCGGATATTTGTATCAGCTACTTTGATTACAAGACCATCAAACTCTATATCTTGCTCATCCAAAAATCTCTTTATATCTTGATCTTGTGTGATCTTGATTACTTCATCTATATTTTCACCTATCTTGAAAAAAGGTGGCTTCATGAAGCCATTATCCACGAGTTTTTCTATGATATTTTGGTCGTTCATACTATAATCTTTATTACTACAAATCATAATTTAATAAAGTCCAATACCAATGCAAGTATTTTACCTTCTATATTTGACAAAAAGTGATGATGTGAATATAATCTGGTTATCTTTATATATGCCGATAGACATAAATTTTATTACTACTTTACCGCAAATATATCATGGAAAACACTATTTATAACTACTTGAGCTATGAACTGCTGGAGGAATCAGGAAATTTTGAGGTAAAAGATAAGATCACGGAAGTAGGAAAGGAAGATAAATTAACCCAAAAGGAAAAACAAGAAAAGTTTGAAACAGAGCTCAACCATCATATCACTGAGTCTGTAAAGTCTATATATACTGAATATGAAGGTATTAAAAACAAAAATCTACCAGAGTGATATAAGAAACAAACCGAAGTAGGTTTTGATGATAATGGCGATGTGAAACAACTTGGTACCAATATGAAGCTAATTAGTAGCGAACTAGATAGTGTATTGAAGAATAATCCTGAATACGCAGAACTTCGCCAAAAAGTTGACAATATAATCTTACTTGTAGACCAACTTGATCAACTTGATCAAAATAAAAATACTCTAGAGGGTAGGATAAAAAATGAAATCAGTCATGAGTTATGATTATTTAAGAAGAAATTTGATGAGACCAAGTGAAATGATACTTTTGATAAGACCAAAGAGTTCGCATTGGATAGAAAACAGAACAAAGAAGACATAGAAACTTTCAAAAATAACATCATCATAGATTCTACCAAAAAAGATCTTACAGTGTGATCTGTAACAAAAAATGGTGATTGGTACGATGTAACATTTGATTTAAAATTATCTGATAATACAGTAAGTAAAACCACACTTTATTTTGGTAAAGACGGTAAATTTAAGGGTAATGCAACTGACCAAGCATATGTCTCAGAGTGAGTTTATGATATATGATCATATAAGCTACTTGTGAAAAAATGAATAGACAACAAAATATCAGTAGATAGAAGTAAATCAGTTGAAGAGTTAAAGAAAGAGGCTACAGATAAGATTGATTTATGAACATATTGATTGAGCATATCGTGAGCATCTTATGAACCTAAACCCTCTTGGGGTACGGACATACAAGGCTATGATCAAGTAAGGATAGAGTTCAAAGATAGTCAAAGTAACTCCTCTTCTTTTGTTGTAGATAGTAATTCATGAAAATTAGTTTCCCCACGAGATACAATTCCAAATATGATCATATGAGATATCACATACACTATCACACAAGACCAGGATGGTAAAATAAAAATAGAGAAACAGGTAGTCAACACATCAGATGATGTACCATCACAAATCCAAGAAAACCCAAATAAAGCTATTATTGATAAGTTGAATAGTGTTAGCTCATCATTGCAGTTAGACTCTGACTATATATGAATATGAAAACGAAACCAAGTAGATGAAAATGTTGGTATAGTTCAGTCGTCGCTCCTTGCGATAAACAAGATATCTTGATACGAAGGTATATTGAAAACAAGCGATAATATTATAGAAGGGAATTTTGTTGATAAAAAGTTTGGTCAGTTGACTTATGGCTCTGTCCAAGCATTTCAAGAAAAGTATAAAGATACACTACCAGACACCGAAAAAGGTAGTTTCGAAGTAGATGGGCTACCATGAAAGCAAACTATAGATGCTATGGTAAAAGTATTGGAAAATACTAGTACAATAAAAGTCGATAAAAAATTACAATCAGAAAAAAGTAGACTAGAGGAAAATATTTGATCATACCTTAAAGAACTCTCAACTCTGTTACCATGAAAAAATTTTACATTTAAAGATAATATACTAACAATGAATTGAACGGCATATACAGATTTGGAATCTAACTTTGATAGAAATATCAATGTTATTGATGGTAAATATTTTAACTTTATACGTAATGAAAAATGAAATATAGAAGAACTATTTATTGGAGAGTGGAAGGATGGTAAGAGGAATGGTCAAGGTATAGCAATTTTCAATAATAATAAAAGTATATATGAGGGAGGGTTTAAAAATGGTAAATTTGACTGAAATGGTACATACATCAATCCTAGTGGTAAAAAGTTTGAGTGATCCTGGAAAAATCATCATTACATAGACGGAAGTGGCAACGAAAAGACCATTGATCAACTTAACCAATATACATCCATGTTTGATAATGGTAAGCTAAAACCATTTTTAGAGAATGGTAATGATTTTGATATGGTAAATTTTTTGAAAACCGCCCAATGACAATCATTGCTAAAAACGGATAATTTTACTCGATCTGACAATACTACTATTAATTTTAAAATACCAAATAGTGGTAAAATCTATAATATTAGTGGAAATGGAAAATTTCAAGAGTGAAATAGACAATGATTTGTATATACTAGTTATGATAATAATAAACCATCTATTTATTTTACATATTGAGAGTGAGATCTCATAACAAAAGTATATCTTGATTGAGTAAGCTTAAAAATAGAGGATAGTCAACCTACATAATTTGTATAATTAAGATCAAATAAAAACACGAGATATTGTCCACCTCGTGTTTCTTCTTATTTTCATATATTTACAATCGGTCCTAATTGTTGTCACTAGATACATAGTTAAATGCTAGGGCAGCGACTACGGCTCCTACTAGTTCTCATACTACATGCATCCATACTGTGCTAGCAGTAAAAAGCCCATCAAATATACTTCAGATAGCAACTGCTGGATTGAAAGCGCCACCTGATATAGATCACACTGCATAACCTCATACAA
>JBDHUX010000070.1:0-4284 GCA_039809405.1 Candidatus Absconditabacterales bacterium | reverse complement strand
AGAGAAGTGAGTTAAGTCTAAGATAGAACAAATTACCCAAAGAACACGACAAGTAGAACCGCGAGATAGTATACAACTCCTTATACCAAAAGCTCCTCTCAAATCTTATAATCTATTTAATACAACATCAAATCAATGATGAAATTTCGACATAAATATATCACCATTTGCCGATATTAAACTATCGTTTGATGGTATATATCAATTGTTTCAAGAGATCGCAGATGGCATTAACGAGACTACAAATAAAGGTATATGAGCAGGTGATAAAGCCATTAAATTTATAGAAACTAGTATATCAACTGGTAGAATATGAGATACTATCGACAAAGCTAATGAAGTTATTAATAGTGTCAATGATTACATAGACACCTCCACAAATATAAACATAGATCTAGGATCCAATCATACCAATGTAGATAGATTTGAAGATAAGCTGGTTTATAATGACACAAATAGTGTCCCATACTGACAGTACAATATAGTAAACGATAAAATCAAGAAAGACTTGGCTTATTTCATAACCAAAGATGATGACAAAACAAGACTACAGACAGCCAAAGAAATTATCAGATCTTATGACTACCATGCAAATTCTAGTGTGAACTATGATGGTATAAACAATATAGTAAATCAAGTTAATAACGTCATAGCAGTTGAAAAAGATAAAAATCAAAAACTACAAGAACAGATAAAATTGGACTGGGATTGATTTATTGATGATATAACACAAAACTACTTATCTGATGACTCGCTTGATCTTACCTTCTCTACAAATCTTCTAAACGCCGACAAAGAGACCATAGATTATATAAAATCATCTGGTAATCCATATGATACTTTTTTCAAGACTAATAAGATAGTCATAGATGGTATAGTAGATGCTATGGATCATGAGAATTATACTTCTCTTGGCGTCTCCAGAGCGGATTATTATAATCAATCAAACTATCTACATAGTTTAAAAAATTACTCTGATATGATAAATAAATGATTATCTAATATTGGGAAAGTCACATCAATTGATAGTCAAGATAATTCTGATTTAAATCAAATAGAATCAAAACAGATAGATAGTAGCAATCAAGGATGAAACCAAATAGATCAGACTATCTTATCATATAACAATCTCACCGATTCTATACAAACCAATACTTTGCTTGCACAAACTCCTCCCGGTGGTGGTAATGTAACTCCAGTCGCTTGAGCAGATGTAGTAGATCCTTGATTATATCTAGATGGCTTGTTTGTAAAGTGAGATGATGGAAATTATCACAATGTGATATCCAATCGTGATAAGGCAAAAAACTATATAGATAATCATTTCCAGAAAGATATGAATCGTGATGGCAAACAAGACATAGTGCTACGAGATGACCACAACATATATATAAAATATGCTTCTGACAACAATCCAAATCAATGATGATCGAGTGCTGATCTGACTACTATATATCTTGATAATACCTTTAAACCTAATCAGTATGGATATATATGACCTTGGAAATTATGGAGCAAGGATCACGCAGTAAAGAAACGATCCGTAAGGTGACAAGATTATGACACTGTGACATATACATTTACAAACGATTTGGATGATTATGATGATAGTCATATTTGATATGTAGTAAGATATAGCCCTGATATATATGCCAACAAAAATAATAAAGATAACTTTGCTTACATAGTTTTGATATCCAATCTATGGGAAGGGAAAGATATCCGTACTATAGATATGGATGGTAAAAAGATATCACTCGACAATGACAATGTTAAAGTACTATATATAGATCCTACCAAAGAGAAATTGGATGCTATACTATCAAATATATCAAGAAATCGATATTATGCTAGTGTGGCTAGACTTGAGTACAAGGTATCAGTAAATAATTTTATCAAATTTATAACATTTGGTAATAAAGATAGTAGTTACTTTACTCTAGATAAGACTTCTCCTTGGTCTTACCTACAAACTGCTGGCATGCAGATAATTGCTGATGATAGCGCACCATCGCTTGTATTGTGACTTTATCGTAAAGAGAAAAATGAAGCTCTAAATCTCGATAATTATAAGTGATATATCAATACCTACTATACATTGTCTTGATATCGATGGGATGATAGTAAAGTAGTAAAAAACTATGTGGTGATGTGAGATAAGATGATATACTCTTGAAATGATGGTAATTTCAAGATACCGACTATATTTTCTACCAAACCTGCTACATACGATATATTGTTAGTGTGAGAGGACAGCGCCGGTAACTTATGACGCAAAGATATCCGTGTAGAGTTATGATTACCAGACATAAAGATAGACAATGTAGAAGCCAATACTATCTGACAAACCGATATCATATCATCCTTAAATATAGACCTAGATACTTGAGTAGTTAGATTTATAAATATAAGAAATAGTACTCCTACTATACTGAAAACCTCAATAGGTGGTAATACTGACTTCTGATTATCTACATATCAAACAACAGTCACATGAGGCAAGTTTGGTCTAAAAAACGAGATATGATTTTATGATAGTGATGGAAGATATCTTGGAGCAAAGATAGTTGAGGATGGCCAGTTAGTTGTAGATAACAGCTCTATTACTACTCGTGTAGTGCGATATGATAACACTCCAAAACTACAGATATTGAAGTGATGATCTCTTTACTATACCATCTATTTGAAACCAAAACATATAGACTCAGCAGATATTAAAGTACTTGATGGATCTTATCATATCTCCAATTTGAATTCTGATAGTAATGCTTACGGTATATTTGAAGGTGGGCGATGTGTCCAGAAGTCATGATGAGAGTGTCAAGTTTACATAAATTCCGATGGTATCATATACTCTCCAAATCCTATTAATTCCTACTTACAGTGAGAGTATAAATATAGCTGAGGTAAGGTTTACTACGATATATCAAGATGATCTGATCGTGTATTTGAGGTGTGATTTGAGGTAGAGCCAATACAATAATATCCCAAATAAATAAACCCGCTTAGGCGGGTTTTTATTTTATATTATATATATAATTTATATCGTAATATCGTAATAGATGATTATCTATCGCTTTTTCTCCTATTGCAATCTCTACATAGCATCTGACAGTTTTCTACAGTAGTTTTACCTCCTTGTGATCGCGGAGTGATATGATCCGCTTCCATTTCTCTGATATCAAAATGCTCTCCACAAACCGGACAGATACCTTGTTGTCTCTCGTATGCTTCTCTCTTCTGATTGTCCGTAAAAGCACGGATGTTGAGATATCTTTCATCTTTGGTCAATATATAAGGATATATACCAGACTTCTTGGTAACATCTTCATCTTGCATAAGTTTTTTTATCTGCTCTTCTATCTGATCTGTGTCAAACTTATTATCTTTATATGTATTATATAGATATCACCAATTTACACCTTTCATCTCTTTGCGATAATTTACAAAAGTGAGTTTTGCTCGGCTGATTACATTTTGGAAATACAACCACAGCTCATTTGCATTTTGATCGTGCTGATGGACAGACATATAATCTTCTATCTCGCAGTCGTTTATCCAGCTGATAGCTGTCTGGAGATACTCTTGTCTGATAGGACTTCAAGTTACATAATCTTGTGCTAGTAGATAAGCAGGGCAGTTGGTTTTGCTAAAATGTCTCTTTGCATCACTCAGCCATGGTCAAGTGTATACAGCATTTCTAAGTTCTTGATCAGTAAGTTTCTCTCAAGCTATGTTTATAGTTTTAAATCGATCAAGTTTTTCTCTATCGTTTCATTCACAGAAATAGATCATCAATTTATAATCCAATATCTTATCTTGCTCTGTGTTGGTCAGATTGTGAAAGTATATATGATCTATAGAGTAATCTCAGTTTACATACTGTGATATAGATATGATCCTTTGCTGACCATCAAGCACCTCGTATGTATCATCTTCATTTTTGCACCAATACAATACATTTAGCGGAAAATCTTTCTTGACTGTCTCTATGACAGCATCTCTTTGTTTACCGCTATAGACAAACTCTCTCTGGTAGGGTGGTCTGATATTCAGCTTACCGTCATATCACGATACTCACTCCTCACCTTTGTCTTTGTAATCTTTTACCACATCTCTGATAGAGATCTCATGAAGTTTTATTTGCATAGTAATTATAATTGATATAAATATAATCTGATTTATTTTATTTTACGAATTAGTATCCTAAAATATGGTTGTATTTTTTGTTCTCCTAAAAAGTAAATTAAATCTTTATCGTCATTTCATTTTCTAAATTTGACT
>JBDHUX010000069.1:0-4508 GCA_039809405.1 Candidatus Absconditabacterales bacterium | reverse complement strand
TGAAAAATTAGTCAATTATAAAATCACCTCTCAGCGAGAGTGATAAAATTAGTAGCTGTCATAGGTACTTTATCATAATACAAAGTTAGTTCTATATCTCACTTATTTGTTTTTATAACAGCATGTGCTTGTTCTTGAGCCATTGGTTATATATAATTGTTATAGTATGTAAAAATTACATTTTAGTCAAAAATAAGGAAAGCAAAAGCAGTACATATCAATAGCGATCATATACTTACATATATCTTAAAATCTATTTTTTTATTTTGGGAGTTGTTTTTCTGGTGGGTTTTTTAACTATAGTAGATTTGGAAGGTTTTTCCCCTACTAATTGAGATTTATTAGCTGTAGTTTCAATTTTTTTATTTATTTTAGTTTTTACCTCAGATATGACTTTCCTGGCTTTAGTTTTAGTATTAGATATTTTACTAGCTGCTTTATCTTCTAGATGCTCTGACTCACTATTAATCTTATCCACCAAACTTTTTGTAGCTTTATTGAGTTTATCTCATGTTTTTGTTATTTTACCGTCAAACTTCTTATCTACATCATGTATAAATCACTGGGTTTTTTTGTCAAGTTCTACCGATGCTTTTTCTATCTTAGATGTAGTTGATTTGAAGATATTCTTCAAAGAGTTTATAAATCACATAACTTGTAAGTTTAGTATAATAAATAAATTATTTTTTTTTGAGTCATAAAAATCAGAATATGCTATTTATAACTGCAAGTACAATTGCAAATATGACAGTATTTAAAAAACTACCTATCGCAAATCAGTCTACAAACTTATCTACAAGCATTACTATAAAAACAGTTATAAAAAATGATACTAATCAGAATGTTAGAAAATTTAGAGGAGCAGTAATAAAGCGAAGTAATCAACCAACTATGGCATTTAATACTCACAATAGTACTGCAACTATTAATGCATCTACAAATCAATACAATATGACTCCTGGAGCCACATAAGCAGCAAGTAAGATACCAACCGCTGATAAGATTAAATTGATTATAAATTTCATAATTTAGGTTGTTTTATATACTAAATTGTGTGTGATCAAATTACAATCATCTACAATATGATAAAAATATATCTTTTAAAAACAAGTTATATTGCAGTCGACATAGCCACATAAATAAATTATTTTGACTCAATCAAATTTACAATGCAAGTTATAATTATACTTCATATTGACTTAGTAAATATATATAAATAGTAATCTCATAATAATAATTTGAATTTTGTGTACAAATAAGTAGAGTGTAATGATATTTATATAGCTAATTTTATAATGCAGTTAAGAGTCAATTCATCACAAAGATATGGCAAACAAAGAAGTCATACTGCAACTCACCTACTTCATGCAGAGTTATGTAGTGTATTACCAGAGACTAAACAACAATGATCTCTTGTAGAAGATGATTATCTTAGGTTTGATTTCAATAGTGATAAGTTTTTGACCAATAATGAGATAGAGAAAATTGAAAACAACATAAATAATATAATCAAAAGTGGTCATCATGTCACTACAAAAGAGATGGATATAAACGATGCAGAAAAATTATGAGCAAAGATGTTTTTTCAAGATAAGTACGGCTCAAGAGTAAGAGTAGTCAACATATCTTCAGATAATGCAAATTCAAAAGCAATCAGTATAGAACTTTGCTGAGGAATTCATGTTACGAATACAAAAGAAATTGGTATATTTAAGATCATTTCACAAGAAAGTATCGCAAGCGGGATAAAAAGAATCGTAGCATACACATGACCCAAAGTATCAGAATATATAAAAGATAAAGATAATCTGATTGATAGTATAAATATCGCACTGTGAACTACGAGCAATCAAATTATAGACAAAATAACCAGATTGGAATTACAAAATAAATCTCTATCATCCAAACTTGATACAGTTTATCAAAACTGGTTTGGTATAAATATAAAAAATAAGATAAATATATCGGAGATAGAAATATTTGAGGATATTGTACCAAAAGATTTGTTATGATTCGTGAAAAATACAAAAAAAGATATCATAATTTATGACAATGATTGAAGTTTCCTAATATACTCTCCTACTGGTAGAGCTAGACAGATCTGACAATGACTGAAATGATGATGAAACGATCAACTCTTCCAGTGAAAAGATCTCATGGTATCAAATATAAATATATAAAAATAATCTAAATATGATAAACAAAATACCAAGAGTATGATTCCATGTCTCTATATCGTGATGATACGAAAATTGATTCAAAAATAGTGCAACTATATGATCAGAAACTTTACAAATTTTTACTAAATCACCAAAAGTATGGAAATTGCCTGAGGTAGACGACAAAGAGCTTACCCAAATAAATAATACCAGACCAAGCTACTCACAAATATGAGGTATAGTACATTCTAGTTATCTTGCGAATTTAGCAAAATTTCCAGAAGAAGCAACTTCAGATGTCCAAAATGTTATGTTTGATATAAGAGTTTGATCTCTGCTGTGATATGAAGCTATCAATGTACATATAGGCAAATCAGCTTGAAGGTATACTACAAAACAAGCCATGGAGAACATGAGATCCAATGTCGAGGACATACTGGACTATAGAGAAAAAAATAGTTATAATATTAAGTTTCTATTTGAAAATACGGCTGGTCAAGGCAGTGAGATCTGATCAAATCTAAATGAGCTCGACATATTATACAATGATTATATGTGATGACTAGATGTAGGATTTTGTTTAGATACTGCACACTTACGGTGATGAGGCATAGATATATGAATATGGGATGATTTCATAGAACAATGGGATAAGAAAATTGGTATCAAACAAATACAATGCATACATCTAAACGATAGCAAAGTTCCACTATGATCAAGACTTGACAGGCATAGTAATCTGGGTAGATGATTTATAGGTGTGAAAAAACTATCAAATGTTATCAAATGGGCTTGTAAGCAAGATATACCTATGATCATAGAAACTCCAGATGATACAAGATATAAAGATGAATTAATTATAGTGAGACAGATAATAGAAAATAAATTTGATGTAGAAAAACGAGACAAAGAAAATAACTACCAAGATATATTACCAAAATTTCAAGATATGGTACCAAATCAAAATACACTGTTTTAAAAAGTGGTAGTGCATGATCTATTTTTTCCCAATGAGGGAAAGTATCTATAATTTTTAATATATTTAAATACGAATAATAATGTATCAGATAAATAAAAATATATCAAAATTGCAATATCTCAGCAATAAAGCAGATTTTGAATGAAAAGTAGTTTATGAGATATCCAACGGTCTATGGCATATCATACCTTTTTTAGAAAAGGACAAGATAAATTACCGAGTTGATAGGTATGGCCACTATATGAGCATAGATCTGTCCAATATAAGTAAAAATAAAAAAAATCACTTCGTGTACGATGGTAATTATGGATTAAATGATAGTATAGTAAATAAAATATTTGATGATAAGATAATAACTACCAAGATACTATCCAATAATGGTATAAAAACACCAAATGAACTACTATTGATTAAATCAGATAGTATATTTTCAAACAGCGATAATGGATATAAAGCATTATTAAAATTAATAGAAACGATATGATACCCTATCATATGCAAGCCTCTAAGTGATATGAAAGGTAAAGGTATTATGAAAATAAATGATAATAATTGACTCAAGCAATTTTGGGAAAAGTTTGAATTATGAGAATTTGGGAATAGACACTATATAGCTCAGCAGTATATAGCTTGAAACGACTGCAGAGTGCTTTTCCTTGATTGAGAAGTCTTGATAGCATACCAAAGGGCACCAGCACAAGTTTCATGAGATGGTAGATCAACTATACTAGAACTTATAAGTAAAAATGATATTTTTATGCAAAATATCGATAGTATATCTTCATATCTAAATATACATGATTATAATATAGATGATATACTTGAAGATAAGCAGATATTACAGATATTGCCAACTGCAAATATAAGCACTTGATGAACAGCCAAAGTTATCAAATTAACAGAGCAAGATATAGAACGAGTAAGGAAAATAGCCAAGATATGGGGAGCGAATTATTTTGGTCTTGATGTGATATATGACAATAGTATAAAAGATTGATATGTTATAGAGATAAATAAATCTCCTGGTATCATGGGTATAGCATCAGTTGATGAAAATTTTGTAAGTTATTTCTGACAAAAGATATTGGATGCTATCAAAAAAACTGCCTTATAGGCAGATTTAGTGGTATTTATAAATTTAATGCTATCGGTATATACAGCTATACTGATATTTTCATAATCGTATCATTAGTTTCATCAAATGTTACTTGGTCAGTATCACTAAGAGACATTATCTTATCTCTTACAATATCACGATCTTCTTTTCTACCAGAAAAATATAGACGATACTTGTCATCAGTCACTTTGGACTCAGATATATAGTACTCACACATAGAGATTATATTGTCTATATCGTCATCACTAAATCA
>JBDHUX010000068.1:0-4674 GCA_039809405.1 Candidatus Absconditabacterales bacterium | reverse complement strand
CAGTCATAGATCAGATCAAGAGAACTGCCATACGTCATCTCACATAAATAATGGATCGCCTCGATTTCATCAGCTATAATCTATATCTATATCTTCGATATCGTCAAAAAGTCACTCTGGAAAAGTATCTTGCAATATTATGTCGTTTACGACTACCCCACTTGCTACCTGTAGTGTGGCACATATCTGATAGATATAATCATCTCATATATTAAAATGATCTGATCATGTCGCATATCAATCATTATCAAGTCAAGTACCTATAGTTTTGGTGATAGTCCAAGATGGCTTGTAGATACAAATATTAACCTCATTATTGGAGTAATTACCATCTGGATCTGTTTCTGTTATGATAGCATCCTTTATCTTTATACATCAGTCTGAACCTATACCACTACCAGTAAAATTATTTACATCAAAACTAAGTTGAAAAATACAATATCATCATATATCCCATGTCTGAAATCAAGTTGTGTATTCATAGTATATATAAGTTGATTGATCGGTAATAGTAGTAGGCAGTCACGATCAACAGATCACACCACTACTATCATATAGTTGATATCAACCACCAACCAATGAAGTATTTTGCAATAGGTATGGTTTCATCGGATCATATATAGTATCTTGGACCCATACAATACTATTATTGGTATTGTTTCCAGTATTTCATATATTTGTACTCTTAAAAAGATAGTTTATAGTATCTCATATAGTGAAATAATATATTTTCTTATCTCAAGACATATAGAAATTGGATCATGTAAGGTATTTTTCATATCATATCATCGGAGCTTCTCATGCAGTGATTATCGCAATATCAGTATTACACTGTAGATTATTTCATCCAAGAGATGTGAGATCTACACTACCACTGATAGTATTGGTCACATCTTGGTTATTGTAATACATACCACTCCAATAATCTTTGGTTATAAGTCATGTCAGATATATTACAAATCAAGATCACGGTGGTATAGATGCATTATTTCTTAATGTGATAGTCTTGGTAGAAGGGTTATAATCAAAAAGAGTGTTGGTTTCCATAGCGAGTGGCATATCATAAGGAGTCAATGTATCTACCATATGAAAACTCATACTACCACTCCATACGACATTGGTATTGTTATATCAGCTTATACGGAATTTTACTACGGATCAAGATGATACTTGGATAGTTTCAGAAAAACTATCATTGTACTGTGACACTTTCTTATCAAGCAGACAAGCTCAAGAAAATGCAAAACTTGAAGATAAGCTGAGTTTATTATTATCTGGGAAATATGGCGTAAAGGCTGGTTCTGGGTTATTTATATCATTAGAGATATTTGGTCATCAAGGATATCATGCATAAAATGGAAATGTCGTATTGGCAAAAAACTTAGCAAGTTTTCATGTGATCTTATAAATACACCTACTTCCTAGCATCAAATTTGATCAAGCAGGGATAATATTGATTGAAAACGTACTGGGTATAGTGGTATTGTTATGGTTGATGCAATTATTATTGGATCATCACTGTCTTGTTATCTTCATATCTGTAAACATACTCTTGAGATCACCACTAAGTACCATAAGTCCGCTATATAAGTAATTTCAAGTATTGGTGATAGTAAGATCAAAACTTATCTCATCTCATATCTTCTTTCAATTTGTAGATCATACAGATCAGCTTATAGAAATATCTGGGTAAGGTACTTGATTATTAGTTTGGTTTGAAGTCGCAATAGTAGTAGATCAAGACATCCATTTCATTGTATTTTCTAGTGATCGATTATTTATGGCATGGAGACTTGCCAATATATCATCATCTATCACTCACGAAGCAAAAAATACTATCTGATATCATCAAGTAAATACGGATATGTTGCCCATAGTTACCTTATATGGCGAGGACTGGTTGATAGAGCAGGTATTTAGAGAAGATGGTCAAGAAGTTATCTTACATCAAAATAATCAGAAATAAAAGCTAGGGATATCATCAAGCATGATTATATTGTTGAATGGAGATCAACTCAAATCCATATCTCCTCCATTATTCGTTAGTGTGACTTTATAGCAGATCTTATCTCACTTTTTATAAAAAGAATTCTGAGGTACTGTAGTACAACTACCGCCTCATGAAGGATTATAAAGTCAAGCTTCTTTAACGATAGATATGTTTGGTGGTGTTATAATTTTACAGCTTGTACTACAAGTATTTCATGGTTGTCCATTTTGAGATCAATTATCACACTCCTCTCATCCATCCAATGGTTGCACATATGGATTATTTGATCAGTTTACCAGTCCATAATCAGAAGAACCATTATCTATTATCCCATCGCCACAAAATGCAACAAAAAAAGCATAACAAAAATTAGTATCAGGTTGAGAAGTCTGATTTGAGATACTCATATATTTGGACAATATACCATTTGACGGAGACATCACTTGGATAAACAATGTACCTCAGTTTGTGCTATTTCGATTATCTTGTTTTATCTTTGTGTATATGTAATCTCTCATAGTTCATCTATTGGTAGCACCAGATGGTTTTGATATATTTGGAAGATAAATATCTCATACTACTATATCTTTACCAGAACTATTATCAAAAAAACCATCTGATCTTCAATTAAATACCAAACTGCTTGGTATTATGCCGACATTTGTTTGGTTAAAAGTCATACTACCCGACTGAAACAATAATGCAATATTAGGGGCATATGTAAATGTTTGTGCAAGGTATCAGGTAATGTGCTTACCACTATATATAGTATAAGATCATTTTATATCACCATTATGATTACCAGCAGTACAGCTTAGGCCTGAATCAATGTTAGAATTTTTGGTAAATCAATTTAAACCATTATAATCACCTGCAGCATATATTTTTTCATAACCATAAAAAAAGAATGTAAAAAACCCCAAAAACAAAAGAAAGATAAGTTTTCTGGTTAGTTGCATTCACATCACATAAGATATAATTATCTACATTATAGATTCCATAGTTTCAAAGCTTTTATACAACAAAAAAAATGCTTTTTATTTGACAAATAAATATAATCTGATTATAATATATCTGATAACTTTCTAATTTAATCCTATAAAAACAAAAAAAATGACAAAGAAATCTACAATCATCGCATTTACAATAGTGTGAATAGTGATATTAGGTGGTATAATTTTTTTCTTATCATCAAGACAAAAATGAAATAATTTTATCACACAAAGTACAAATATCAACCTAAAAATAGATGTATGATTTACACACAATCCGATATGATCTACTACTATCAAACTAACAAATGTCTGAGACGAGCCTATTACATCAGTAAAATTAAGCAACACTCTCCCATCAGAACTTGGTTATGAGTGAGATGGCAGATTGAGATATCCATGATGAGAAGTAAAAGACGGTTGTGTATTTTCTTGATCAGATCCTGTCAATGAAGGCAATAATGATGTAGGTATATGGAACATAAATGGTATATATATAGCTCCATGAAAGTCGTGTGATTATAGAGTTTCATTGATATGAGTCATAGATAACAACAAACCTATAATAAACAAAGCTAATATATTAAATACTTATCCAGTCGAAAACGATGATCTAACGAACAATAATTCAATTTTTACATGAGACTGGAACAATCTTTGGTATAGCTCAAAATGATTAATATATACACAAGAAAAAACGATGGATGTAAACAGTTGTTTGTCTGGATGAGAAGTCGATGTATATATCAAATATCGATCAAAATGATCTGATATCATAAATAGTATCTCTATAGATGAAAACCTACCAGAAAATATGTCAATCATCCAAGGTAGTTTAGAATTATATTCTGGTCCGCCTGAACAATGCAATCCGGAAGATATTGGTTATCAAGGTAACAAAATCACACTATCATGATTGGATATACTATCTCCATCAAGTCTAGATGTATATGGTAATCCATGTGTGTATAAATTTAAAGTAAAATTTGACAAAACATTAGCTAGCTATACATATAAAAATACAATCACAACAGATGCAAATTCGATACCACCAGAAAGTGCCAATCAATCAGTAAACTATTACTTCAGATGTAATGCAGATATCACTTCATGAGTTATATTTGATAAACAAATACGAAGATGTGACAAAGATGGGTCAAATTGTATAGATGTAAGTACGACAGATCCCAATGAACCAATATTACTTATAGATAGCAACTATATGCAATACAGGCTCCATCTAAAAAATAACTCTTCTATCCCCATCAAAAGTTATAAATTGATAGATAGTTATGTACCTTGGAATTTTTGGGGATGAGAGCTAAATTGAGATGATATAGATGATGGCAGTACCAATAGCAGTGCGAGCAATAATTATGATAATATACTAGTCCCAGATTGATGTGATATAAGCGGATTATGAGAAAATGGACCTTATCATATAAGGTGCGATCAAATAATACAGCCATGAGGTGAAATAAATATCATATTTGGGCATCAAAAACCTATACAAGTTAAGCAATGACCGTTAACTATAATAAATGTCGCAAATCTAGAGTGGATATCAGATATTGATCTACCAGATAACGGAGTTTATAAAGTAGAAACAGCCAAGGACTATACGTTACTCAAAGTATGAATAACACAGGGTGAATGAGAGTGTGCATGACACATAAATGTTATGCCGACAAA
>JBDHUX010000067.1:0-4819 GCA_039809405.1 Candidatus Absconditabacterales bacterium | reverse complement strand
ATTGCTCCCTTAGGGTCGCAACTTCGGATCAGCAAGAAACGTTACACTTACCCATCAATCACTTTATAATCTATCTTGCTTCACTCTACTTTTGATATGTCTTGTAGATAAAACTCTCATACTCTGGTCCTTTCCAATATGTGCAATACTCATCAAGTACCAAATTTGATTCACATATCGTAAGCAATAGATCTGATATAAGTACCACTTCATACATCTACCGAGAGTGTAATAAATGGTGGTTCATAAGATAGTAATCTATAAGAATTGATCGTCATATCTGAGTATCTAATCTCCTGCTGACCTTTTCTAGCAAGCTCATATCACTTCTTACCTCACACTTTTTTGGCAGAAAATGGTGGTAATGGCAGAGGTACAACTCATATAAGTCAGTCCATATAAGATACAATATCATCTATATTAGGCCAAAACACTTTCTGGTTATCTTTATGTAATCATAAGTTATCGTAATCATATTGTATCAATAAATCTCGTGGATCTTTGTCCCAAGTGTCAGAAACTACCGATAGATCTATAGTAGTCGTATAAGATTTGTCTAGTCAGACATAGTTGGAGAGAGTCTTGGTATCTTCATCTCCACCACATACAAGTAATCACGAAGCATTTGGATCCAAAGTACCGCTATGTCATATTTTTTTCAATCATAACTGCCTTTTTACATAGGTTATAGCATCGTGACTAGTCCAAGATGTAGGTTTATTGATAAGGATGAGCATGATAGATTGGAAAGCAAATGCAAATAGTAAAAAATATTAGATAATCCGATCTTGTCGATCTGGACCGATCTGTTTAGTAAGCATATCATATAGTTTATCTTTATTTTTGAGATCAAAAGTGATACTTACTACCTTTGGTTGTAGGGTTTTGATGCCTTGAGTTTTCTTATCCTGCTTATCACCGATCGTATACTCTTTGATATAGTTGTATCTAATTATATTGGTTGCAATAGTAGACTTGATCAGTTGCAGTATCAATCTCCTCAAATCCTTGGAGTGATTATAGTATTTGATAGTTATTTTCTCCATACGATACTATATTTAAGTTTTAAATATATGAATATAAGCCGTTTTCAACATCTCCCTAAAATCCACACTTACAATCTTTTCATCACTTACCTCCACAACAATTTGATTTATCGTGATGATCTTCGTGATTATGATCATGATCATGATAACTTGTCCGCTCTCCTTCATCCTCGCAGTCACAACCATCGTCACACTCGTGGTCATCTTCTCATTGCAAAAAAGTGACTTGATCTTCCGATAGTACATCTTGAGCGTTACCTTTGTAAGATGATATCTGATTATATAAATCGTCCATATACTCGTGAAGTTCTTCAAGAGATTCGAAGTAAAGATTGTTTATAGGATGACTTCACAATGAGCTGACATTGTCGCCGTCTACCAGTGTCTCAAATATACCATAGTAATCTTTACCGTCTTGAGCAATTTTGATGATTTTGTAGCTTCGCATGATAGTATTTTTATTATAATTTAAATTTAAAATAATCTGATTATAGTATAATACGAGTTATAAGTAAATTGTATGTAATGTATAACAAATATTATTATTGATTTTGGTAAAACTTGAGTCTTTCAAGTTCTGTTTCCATTGTTTTTATCTTGGTTTTTATCTCATCAAATTTGGCTCTTTTGGTTGTTACTACTTGCTCTGGCGCACTACTCAAAAATCACTCTGACGTCAGTAAAGTTTGTAAATCATTGAGGAATTTTTTTTCTTTCTCTATGTCTACTGTAAGTAATGATATCTGCTCTTTTACATCAATTACTTTGTGTCATTTTATACCAACTGTCATATCAAATATAACCCTAGTTTGATATTCATCAAGAGACTGATTACTTATAGATGGTAATAATAATATATTGTTCACGTATATAAGTTTTTTAAATATATCCTCATATCTTCATATCATATTTAGTATATTGGTGTTTCACTTGATCACTATATCTATCTTTTCGGTGGGATTGTAATCCAGTTCTTTCTTGATATCTCTAAACTCGCTTATGATATCCAGAAATAATCTCGTCTGTGTAGAAAGTCATCCAAGTCATGACATGTCAGGATAAGCTGATGTAGTAAGTATACCATCAAATCACATACTGATCCGGATCTGTTCTGTAATATATGGTGCATAAGGATGAAGTAATTTGGCGACAGTGCCTACAGTATATAGTAAGACTTGATCACTCATAGAGGATTTTTCTATCTTACATATCTCTATATACCAATCACAGAAATAGTTCCATACAAATTTGACTAGTTTATCGGCATATTGTCATATCTGATAAGATCAAAAAGCCTTGTGCGACTCTTGTACCATATCATCTAGCACGTTTATAATCCATAGGTCAAAATCATTGAGATCAGTACTATTGGATATGATATGGTCTCTAATTATATCGTAGTCTATTTTTACATCACTATCTTCTCACAATGTCTGCATACATACAAATCTCGATGCATTTCGTAACTTGGTAGTAAATCTATAAAAATAGTCTATTTTTTGCTCAGAAAAATTGGTATCGTTTCCTGGTGTAGCGTTGGCAACCAAAGATAATCTCAATGCATCAGTATTGTACTTATCTATCATAGCAAGTGGATCGATACCATTTCACTTAGACTTGGACATCTTGGCTCATTTTTCATCTCTTACCGTACCATGGAAATAGATATATTTGAAAGGGATATGACCGGTATTTGCTATACTCATCATGATCATCCTTGCTACTCGATTAAAAAGTATATCATATCAAGTCTCTATAAGTGTAGTAGGAAAAAATTTTGATAAATCTTGTGTTTTGTCTGGCCGTCCCAAAGTCGAAAATGGCCATAATGCAGAACTAAACCAAGTATCCAGCACATCAGAATGTTGTTTTAATCATCTATATCATGTCATCTTCTCTATATCTCGGATAAACACTTGATCATTTTTTGATATACAAAAACTCTCTGAAAGCATATCTATAAGCTCTCATAAGTTCTTATCTATATCTTTGGTATTATCAATATTTGATAGTATATCATGCAACGAATCATTTTGCGATAGTAACTTTTTATCTCAAGCAAATTTGATTTTGTAAGCATTGTGATACACTTGATAGATTTTACCATCACTTTTTACCAAGCACTCTTTAGTGAGTAGCTCTACTAGATCTTCAAATTCAAATGTAGTATTTAGTTTGTTATCAGCTATAAGGTTGAATATAATAAGTGACAATATAATATGATCTGATTTATTGGATCTATCTGATTTATTGGATCTATCTGATTTATTGAAATAATCTAGCACTATATCTTCACTCACACACACCATATCTCATTGATTATTTAACCAAATAGGTATATTGTGTCACCGCCAAAGTTGTCTAGATATACACCAAGGTTTGATATTATCCAACCACTGATGGAATATATCTACAAACCTTTCTGGAAATACTTGTATATCTTGATTATCTATCTTTTCAAGAGCGAGTCTTGCATACTCAGACATATCTACAAACCACTGCTCTGACGTCATAGGCTGTATCTTAGTACCGCATCTATGACAATATGGGTTGCTATTTTCATAATCTTTTACCTCCATGAGATTACCAATATCAGTAAGTGTATCTATGAAATTGCTATAGTATTTTTCTACTTCTAGTCCAGCATAGTCTGGTCATGCATTGTTGGTCCGATTACCATTTTTATCTATAGCATAAAAATCTAATGCAAGGCCATGTCTCTCTCATATATCAAAATCCAAAGGGTCGTGTGCTGGGGTGATTTTTAATGCTCATGTACCAAATGCTCTGTCTACTGCTTCATCAGCTATAACTGGTATTTTCCTATTTATGACTGGGACAAGCACTTCACGACCTATGTATTGTTTGTATCTTTTGTCTGCAGGATGGACCGCTATAGCAAGATCTCAAAATATAGTCTCTGGTCTAGTTGTCTGTACCTCTATATAGTTTTCTCTACCTCAAGATACAAAGTATCTTATCGTATATAATTTTGATAGTGTTGGTTTCATGTCAACTTCTGCATCAGATAGAACTGTCTGACACCTAGTGCATCGATTGGTGATACGATTACCAAGGTAGATTTTTCAGTCGTTGTATAAATTTGAAAAACTAGCTCTTACTGCACGAGAGAGTTTTTCTGATAGAGTAAAATTTTCTCTAGACCGGTCTACACTACTACCAAGTTTCCTAATCTGTGCGAGTATACTATCTCTTTGCTGTATTACATACTCTCGAGTTTTATTGGTAAACTCTACTCTACCTATATCATGCTTGGTGAGGTTATTTTCATTTTTTAACTTTTTTTCAACTTGGACTTGTGTTGCGATACCGGCATGATCTGTTCAAGGGATCCATAGTGTGTTATCTCATATCATCCTATGATATCTTACAAAAGCATCTTCTACTGCAACCATAAGAGAGTGACCCAAATGTAGTACTCAAGTCAAATTTGGTGGTGGCATAACAATAGTAAATGGTGATCTATCGCTACTGTTATCGGGCGTGAAGCAATTGTTTGCTAGCCACATATCGTAGATCTGTGACTCTATATTTGGATCAAATTTCTTGGAAAATCACATGTTAGATTATCTTCAAATATATAAAAAACATGAAAATAGATAGTAGTGTTATAAGAAACTTATAGGTGATTTCAATTGTATTTGGGTGGGAGGTAGGTTGTAAATATATGAAGATAATAAGAAATAAGATCAAAAACAATCTTGATAAAATGTCAATCTAACATAGTACAAAATATATAGTAAATTTGCTTT
>JBDHUX010000066.1:0-4841 GCA_039809405.1 Candidatus Absconditabacterales bacterium | reverse complement strand
TATATAAGAACATCACTAGATCAGCATCCTGCTCTATACTACCAGAGTCTCTTAGGTCAGATAAAATAGGCTTCTTATCCATCCTTTTTTCATTTTCACGAGAGAGTTGTGATAGTGTGATGATAGGACATTTCAACTCTTTTGCCAACTCTTTCAATGCTCTAGATATCTCTGATATCTCTTGCACTCTATTGCCAGCATACTTCATCCCAGTAGAGTTGATAAGTTGCATATAATCAATCACCACAAGATCTACTTTACCTTTTTCTACTGCAAGTTTTCTTAATTTTGATTTGATAACAGGTATAGTATTACTCTCTTCATCCACATATATATTTGTCTCAGAAAGTTTTGCTACTGCATCTCAGATATGTTCATAGTCTGTATCTCAGAGTATTCATTTGGTGATATGAGACATGTTTATTCATGATACGACTGATACCATCCTGTCTATGATCTGCTCTGTAGACATCTCCAGTGAAAATACTGCAATTGATTTCTTCTGCCCGATTGCTGCATTTATTGTGATATTCAATCAAAAAGCCGTCTTACCCATACTTGGTCTAGCAGCAAGTATAACTAATTCTCCCGGTTTAAATCATCAAGTTATATCATCAAGCCCACTATACTCGCTAAGTGTCTTACCTTCGTTTATGATATCAGGATTATCAACTATATCCATATAATCTGATACTCTCTGATCTAGTATATCTTTGATGTGTTTTAAACTATCTCATTGACTATACTGCGACAATTCAAATATCTTTTGTTCTATATTTTCTATTATATTATCTGTATCTTTTTCACTATAAACATCTCATATTATATTTTGACAAGTTTTCAGTATCTGTCTAAGGATTGACTTTTCTTTTACGATCTTTACATACTCTCCACATATTGCAGGAGTAGTGACAAAAAGATTTAAATCATAAAGATAATCTACTCATCATACCAAATCCAAATTATTATCCTTTTTTAGTCTGTCGGATATAGTTACTATATCTATATTTTTTTTGTCGGCCCATAATGTATTTATAGCCTGCATAATATAAGTATGTTCTTTTTGATAGAAATCATCAGCTATCAAACTAGTATCATCAAGTATGTACATACTTTGGTTATCCATAAGTATGCTGGATATGACGCCTTTTTCTGCTTCAATATTGTGCGGTGGTAGTTTTATGTCAGTTAGGTCCATATTTTATTATTTTATAATTTATCTTTATCAGATAATAATAAAAATTATTTTAAAAAAAAGAGATTTTATTAAGATAAGTTTATTATCACAAATTTATATCTACATAAATCGATATATTTAGTTTATAGATTATCATAAGTTATTATATATCTTTCCCTGATTTTTGTCTTTTGAAATAGAAAATTATATATACTTTATAATTATCTTTCTACAAACATAGTCTTAGATCTATATTGTAAACTTTCGGCTATGTGAGCCAGTTTAACTATATCAGACTGCTCTATATCAGCTATGGATCTGGCTAATTTCATGATCCTATGAACAACTCTAGGTGATAGTGTGAGTTGTTGAGTTGCATTTTTCAAAAATACCTCGGCTTGATCATCAAGTATTATGTATTTCTGTATATCCTTACTGGTTATCTGTGAGTTTGTATTTATGTCTGTACCCGCAAATCTCTTTTGTTGTATCTCTCGAGCTTTTATCACTTGCTCTCTGATTTGCTGACTACTAACTCATGATGACTTATCCATGATCTGATCTATATGCTCCCTTGGTATCTCAAGTATCATATCTATCCTATCGAGCAAAGGTCCAGACAGTCTTGATTGGTATCTTTTTATGTCATTTAATGAACAGGTACAATTTTTCTCTTTATCTTTGTAATAACCACATTTGCACGGATTCATAGCTGCGACCAACATAAAACTTGCAGGATAACTGACACTTCCACTTACTCTACTTATAGTGATAGTCTTATCTTCTATGGGTTGTCTCAATACTTCCAATGTATCTATAGGAAACTCTGCTATCTCGTCCAAAAATAATATGCCTCTATGGGACAAAGATATCTCTCATGGTCTTAAATTTGATCATCATCATGTGATACTTATCTTACTTGCTGTGTGATGAACTGGTCTAAATGGTCTATATACAATAAGCGGATTTTCTCTATCCAGCTTTCATACTACACTATATATCTGACTGACTTCCAATATCTCATCATAACTCATAGGTGGAAGTATAGACTGCAAAGCTTTACTTAGCATAGTTTTACCACTTCAAGGGGATCAGGACATGAGTACATTATGCATTCAAGTGGCCGCTATGGTGAGTGCCCTTTTTGCGATAGTATGTCATTTGATGTGTTCGAAGTCTACTTGGAAATGATACTTATTTTGAAGTTGATCAAGCGACTTGTTGTTGTGAATCCAATCAGGTTGCTTGCTGTTTTCAAATATCTCTATTATATCTTGGAAATTGGATATAGGGCAGATATAAATATCTGGTATGTATTCTAGTTCATATAAGTTATCATACGGTACAAAAAAGTATTTATATCACTTTTTCTTTGCGCTCATCACCATAGGCAAGAGCCCGTCTATCCTTTTTACTTGCCCATCAAGGCCTAGTTCTCCAAAAAATAAACCTTCATCTATAAATTTACTCTGGATGTTTCCATATATAGTACAAAATATGGCAACCGCCATAGGTAAATCAAAACTGGTACCATTCTTCTTGATATCAGATGGCGATAAATTAAGTACAAATTTTACATTTGGAATCTTAATTCAGAGTGTACGAAGTGCTGACTTTATCCTCTCTTTGGACTCTTTTATGATAGTATCTGGAAGTCATATTATATCTATACCAGGCAGAGATTTGTTGGTCCCTGCCTCTATTATGATCTCGTATCACACAAGTCATATGTTTGTGAAGGTCTTTATTTTATGGATCATGTTAATACATTTGATATGATCTTTTTGTATGACTGATATCTATATGATCTGATTTGATGTTGTGATAACTACTAGCTATCATATCTAGTATCCTTTATTTATAACTCAGTATCAACTATGGTGCCACCTGGTGATGTATTTTGATTGAATATCTTGGATCAACCATATCAATCTTTTATTATAGTCGTTATAGAAAACAGTTCTTTTATGATTTCTCCAGCCCTTACAAATACATTTCTTGGAGTGTAGTACTCATATCAAACTACTTTTACCTGTTTGAACAGTATAGGGAAAAAAAATAAAAAGAAAAGACACATAACCAATCAGATTATCATATATCTTATACTATTTGCTGCTTTGGTCTTGTTTCACTCATCACTATAAGAAAAAATAAGCAAAAATATAGCTCTTATGAAGACATATATGCATCATCATAGTATCATTATAATCATACCAGCAAGCACTGTAAGTACTACTCGAGGTATGTTGGTGGTATTGTATGTAAGTGTTAAAGGATCCATTGTAATTTTATCTTAAATTTATCTAATAAACTCAAATATATTATATAGATTATGGTAGATCGTGAGGTTGTATCGGTATAGTGTACTTACTTTTTAAATACTTGATTAAGTATATCAAGATATTGTTCTGTTTTATCCTTTACTTTTTGTATATACTGATCATAATCTTGTACATCATCTATGGTGTTATCTCCTGTAGTTCATTTGATGTTATTGTTTATCTGATATATCTTTGACTCTATTCCTGTCATCCCTACTATAGTGCCAAAGTTGCACAGAGTCTGATTATCTTCAACTTTATCAGAATTTATCCTACTTATAACTAAGTCTATAGTCTGTATGTATCAAGACAATTCTGACGATAGATCGTTCAGATCATTATATCTGTTGTATATGTCTTTGCAGTACTGCTGATTGTAATTTTCCTCAACTATCTCATCTATATATCATTTTGTCTTAATTATCTGATTATATCATCATACTAGATCATCAGATATGGTTTTTATATTGTTTATATAGTCTAGATAGCATGATTTGGTTTTTTCATTGATAATTCAATCTTTTAACTTATTTGATATAGCGCTATTTAACAATACAAACCTCTGACCCAATTTATTATAATTTCCTATAAGATTTAGATACAATGATGCTATGTTTTTTATATACTCCACACAGTAAAGTGTCTGTGTTATGTGATTTATATTATTGCCTATCATGAGATTTTTATTTATCATCTCATTTACAAATACATTTGTATTTCTTAGTTTTGCTGCCTCCAGCAGATTTATTCATTTCTGTATATTGTCTTTCATAGTGTCTATATTGCCATCAAGTGTAGTCGATGATATATTTTTTACGCCATCGACAAAAAACTGATATCGTAATTTATCCTTATCGATAGGATTTTTGATAAAACTTTTATTATTGTCACTATTGGTATATATAAAAAATGTTATCCCTACGCAAAATATGACTAGAGTTAATACAAGATATCTATACACGATGTTATTATTCCTTTTTTTCATCGGTAGCTTTTTTCAATAACTCATTTAGATTTTCATACAATTTCTTTGCCTCTTCTTGAAGTTGCAGTATCTCATCCACATCTATAATCTCTGATGACTTTAGGCGATCAGCTATATCTTGCAGTCTCTGATACATTTCACCAAATGTTGGTTCATTTTTGGTCATCATCATATTATTTTTATATAAATTTATAATTTCTGAGTATGTTATGTCATCAAAGATCTTATTACTACTATTATATTATCTTGATCTATTTTGATCATCAATTTGTATCATTGTTATCTTCCAGTGAGACTCCGTCAAGTCGGTCTTGATTCAATAAATTTTTATCTTGTAATTTTTCATACTCACTGGAGT
>JBDHUX010000065.1:0-4898 GCA_039809405.1 Candidatus Absconditabacterales bacterium | reverse complement strand
TTGATTTTTCATCTATCAATATAGTTAGTTTCTATTATTTTTCATAATCTATGTCTGATATTATGGTCAAAATATCTTTGCATAAATCTTATATTATCTCAAGCATTAGTTATAATATTATGTCTTGCACTTTCTTCTACTTCTATTTCTATTTCACCCATATAGTTGTATTCTATATCATCTTTTAATTGGTTTATGAATTTGTCCAAAATTAAAGATAATCAGACTCATACTATCTTTTCAAATTCAAACATATCATCTATCCTGCCTATAAATTCAGGAGAGAAAAAAGAAGTTATAGCTTTTTGTCTGATACTTAATTTATTCTCATTATCCTCTTGCTCGCCAAATCATATAAGTTTTCTGCTATTACTTATTTCTTTTTCTCAAATATTAGAAGTCATTAAAATAAAAGCATTTCTCAAATCAGTCATACTTCAATTATTTAGTTGGACAATTCACTCATCAAGTATAGCCATAAGAGATTTATATACAGATGGATGAGCTTTCTCTATTTCGTCAAATAATATGACTGCTGTTTTTCAGTATCAGTTTATATCTTCAAGTAGTTTTCATCTTTTCATAGCCGCATCGTAGCTACGATATATATTTCTTTCTGACAATATAGGTGGTTGTCAATATCCTATATATCAAGGTGGAGAGCCAAACAACTTTGCAATCTCGTGTCAGTGTTGCATTACTTCTCAAGAAATATGAGTATATCCATACTCATCATCAAACAGTAGGTTGGATAATGCTTTCGCCATTTGTGTTTTTCAACTTCAACTTGGTCAATAGTAAAGAGCTTTATAAAGAGGTCAGTTATGATTACACAAAGGATTAGTTATATCCTCTATTGCTCTTGCAAGTGCTATCTTTGCTGGTAATTGTCAGATGACATTTTCTGATAATTTATCCACAATTTTGTGTTTTAGGTGCGATTGGTTTTTTAGTTCCATACTATCAATAATAAGTAAATATCTTACCCTTTTTTTTATCATACAGACTTCCTTGTATAAGGTCGGTGCTATTAAATCACATAGATTTTTCCCATTTACTTGGGCTTGCTGGACTTCACAAGGTTTCTATTATCATATTCCCAATTCTTAATACTGCTTGTTGATGACTATGTCATCTGTATATGTAGTTATTATTTAGTAGTTTAACTCAAGCAAGTGCCTCTGGTATTTTATTTGGTTTTATGTTATCTCAATGAGTTCAACCAATAAGGTTATTTCAATATTTATATAGTTTGATTGGATCATGGCTATTATCTACATTGACATCACTATTACTATAATATATGTCCAAAGCATCAGACAAATATTGTAGTTTGTTTTTATCGTGGTTTCAGGGAGTATAAACTGTATCTACTGGTAGTTCAGAAGCAAGGGTATTGATAAGTCATATTTGATGTTCCAATCACATTTGAAAGCTCTCATTTTCATCTATACTATTATGCTGTTCTGTGCCTTTAGTAGTTTTGTTGTTAATATCACTATTTCGGTAATCTCATAAATTATGATACAATAACCTACTTGGCTTGCCTTTTAATAACTCTTCAAATATTCTCATAGTTCTATCATCTATCTCTTTGAGATATTTTTTTGGATTTTTATGATCTATCCTGTCAAAATGTAGATCGGTATGTATTATGTGTCATAGCTTATCTGTTTCCTCTCTACTTGGGCTTTTGATTGTTGGTATCTTATCACCAAAAGTATCAAGTAAGACTTTCTTTATATCTTCTTGTAGTAGAGGGCTTTTTAGTGCAAGTTCTAATTTTACTTGAAATAACTCTATTATTTCAGTGCTACCATCTTTTTTATTCTGTCATTGATCCCACTTATTTATAATCTGCTTTTTTATTTCCCAGTCGTCAAGTGAAATTTCAGGATGTAAAGATAATAAGTCTTTTGCAGTTATTATCCTGTTTGGACTTTTAGGTCAGATTATATTCATATTTATATGAGGGTAAGTGTTAAATCATCCTTGATAACATTATTACTAATCTTTTATCGTCTATAGGTCATTCTCAATTATAGATACCTTTTTTAATAAGTTTCTGTTTTGCCTTTTCATATTCTTCATCATACTCATCTACAAGAGTATCTACCAAGTAAGGAGTAGGATCTATATATCAATCATAACCATTATGGATATTATACTTAATAGGTCTTAATCAGAAGTGTAAATGTATTCAAGTGACATTACCACTATTCCCAGTTATACCTATATAATCACCTGCAAACACTTCTTGTCATAGTGATACTTCTATCTTAGATAAGTGTGCATAAATTGTATCGTGTCATATATCATTATGTCTTATCATTATGAGATTTCACCGATCACCACCATATCTTGCAAGTATTACTATACCTTTTTGGGCAGAAAAAACCTTTTGTTTTGTTCAAGGTACGATATGAGCATAATCTATACCAGCGTGTCCATTCCATCAGACTATATCTTTATACATCCATTTTCAATTTACCTTGAAATCTGTTCATCGTCATTGTGTAATCCTATATGGATTTTGAACTGGTTTCAGGAGTTTCATAGTAAGGATAGTCAGGTGGTAAATTATCGTATGAAATCGGCATATCTTCCGTTGATATTTCTGATTTTTGATCGTTTTTTATCTCGTCTTGTATCTTATACACAAGCTCTTGTTTTGTCTGTCAATCTGCTACTTCGCTACCTCTACTGCCGAAGAAATATCAAAATACTGTTCAAGCAATTACAAGAAACTCTTTACCCTCTATTATTCATAGATAAGTAAAGATACAGATAGCGATTGATAACATTATCAATACAAGTCTTGGAGTGGATAATAAATATTCAGGTAGTTTCATTTTTACTCAAATTTATCAAATAAAGTAGGTTGTCTATCGTATAATTCTTTATCTATCTTATCTATATCGTTGTTATATTTTATGTATCACGATATGTCTTGCTTTTGCAATACTTCCATCACAAGTATTTTACACCTTTTTCTGATTTCTTTTAGATAAGAAGTTTCTATTTGTTTAATGTTTTCTGGTCGTTTTTCCATCAGATTATTTTTATATATTTAAATAGCTCAAGTAATAGGAAGTGTATCACATTGCTCTATGAAGTTTGTTTGTTCTATTATTATACTCTTATCCTTTTGTTGATATGAAGATAATCAGTATCAAGCATAAAAGATAATTAGTGTAAAAGCAGTTATAAACAGGGTTTCAAAGATATATCAGATTATCCAAAATCTACCAAATAATGCTTGATATAAATCTGTTTTCTGTTTATAGAAGTAAGCAATCGCATTACTATAATGCTTATACTCTGACTGTAAGAGTTCTCGCCTACTTGTATATTCCAAATGTTGTCAGATTTTTTTCATATTTTACTTAGATATAGTAAAGAAACTATTAGTGCATTTTCTTATATCTTTCCATAGATTTTTTGGTATCATATATTGATTTACTTTCCTTTTAGAAAAAATATCTACGAGATACCTATTTCAGTTATCATACATAGATAGGCAGTGTCATACAGTAGTCTTATGATTAGTTCGTTCTGATGAGTTCATAACTCAGTCATTACAATCTTGGTGAAACTCTTTATTTATTCTTATTCAAAGTATTCACCGATGTCATTTTCTGAGGTTTCTTTCTACTTTTTGAGTTGTCCAATCATCATCATAAGGCAACCAAATCCAAGTCTTAGTTCAATAAGATTTATCTAAATGCTTTATGATTTTTGGGGTATCTATAGCTTGGATACCGCCATCTCATCGTCATCTGCCAATAGCAACATATACCTCGTCTATTTGATCATAAGATAAAGTAGTAGTGTGTAGATTACTCCAAGCTGTAATCGTAGAAAATATCACACAGCCGTTTCAGTATTTTGGATCTTTTGAAACATCGTAAGTTATCATTTTAGTTTGGTTTTATAGTGTGAATTAAATTATGATTTATTGTATCTTCTAATACCTTTAATAACTCATCTTTAGTTAGTTTTCATAGTGCATATATTTCTTTTTCTGATAGATTTATAAACAATGTTTCTATCATATACTTGACATCGTTTGGTTTATGAGGTAAAGATGCAAGGGTATATCTCTCTCTATCATTATCGTCTATATAATGTAGGATTATTTTTTTCATTATTGTTTATTATGTTTTTCTTTTATGTATTTTATATCTTCTTTGATCTCTTTTAATTTTCAATCAATCACGATAGATATGTTATTGAGTGTTGTATTTGTCTTTTCTATCAACTCAATAAATCTATCTAAGTTCTCTTGATTGGCTATGTCTTTAGCTTCCATTGTTTTCATAAAATACTTAATAACTAAGTATCATCATCATACGATAGCTGCAAGTGAAGCTCATCAGCTCTCTAAAATTGATTTGAAAAGTGTTGCATCCATTGGGTTATTAGCTTATAGTATAAAAAGTAGATGGTGATGATTGATTGTTATATAATTCAAAACTTTCATTTTGCATAAGTGTAATATTTTTGTATTTCTTGTGCCGTCCAAGCTCTGTTCTCTATAATTATCTCATCTATGAGTCAAGTGTAATAAGTGCTAGTAGGCGAAAATGCTTGTCTTCATATTGATAACGATCAAGAGTTTGCCAATAAATTTACTCATATTGAGGCACTATTATCTAAGACTCCATTAAGATAAATACTAGCAACTCCTCACGACATTGTTGCGATAACAGAAATTCGTTGATTGTATAAACTTGTATATAATGTATTAGAGTACACTATTCTACTAGATCAATTATAATAATTGAAATAAAACTTATATCTATTGGCTCAATATCAAGAATGATGTGCTAATCACAATACATAGTTTCTTGCTGATCCACTAGCTGATTTATCTAAAGCAATTGGATAATCTTGTT
>JBDHUX010000064.1:0-4902 GCA_039809405.1 Candidatus Absconditabacterales bacterium | reverse complement strand
GTTTCCAATAACACCGAAAACATACGAAAGAGCATCTTTATAGATAGCTTGTTGCCACTGATACTATTTTGATGATTTGCACTCTTCTTGATGTCTAGGATGATGTGAAACAAGTGAGGATGACTCCCATTTGGTATGAAAGTATGAATATTGAATAAAAATGATGGAAACAAGCCAAAAACAACCTTCAAAGATGTTGCTGGTATGGAAGAGGTAAAAGATGAACTTGTGGAGATAGTTGATTTCTTGAAAAATCCTAAGAAATACAAAGAAGTATGAGCTAGGATACCGAAGTGAGTCTTGCTTTACTGATCTCCTTGATGAGGTAAGACACTATTGGCAAGAGCTGTAGCCGGTGAAGCTAATGTACCTTTTTACTCTGCTAGTGGATCAGAATTTATGGAGATGCTCGTAGGTATGTGAGCTGCCAAAGTAAGAGAGTTATTTGGGAAAGCAAAATCTACTGCCCCATCGATAATTTTTATAGATGAGATAGATGCTATAGGTAAGAGAAGGTGAGCTGGGCATACTTGATGACACCAGGAACAAGAACAGACTCTAAATCAGATACTTACTGAGATGGATTGATTTGAAAAAGATACTAGTGTGATAGTAATAGCAGCTACAAATAGGCCTGATACTCTCGACCCTGCATTACTTAGATCTGGTAGGTTTGATAGGAAGATACTGGTTACGAACCCTACACTTGAAGAAAGGATAGAGATAATAAATTATTATCTAAAAAATAAAAAAATAGCCAAAGGGGTCAATCTCGAATCTCTTGCAAAAAGGCTGTCTTGATTTGTATGAGCTGATATAGAAAACATCATAAATGAAGCAGCATTAAAAGTTGCAAAAGATAATAGAAAAGAACTCACTGCAGAGGATTTTGAGTATGGATTTGAAAAAAGCATAATGTGACCGGAGAAGAAGATCAAAACTCTAAAAGAAAAAGAAAGGAAAATTGTAACTTATCATGAGTTATGACATGCAATAGTATCTCATGCCTTGCCAAATACTGATCCTGTTGAGAAGATAAGTATAGTAAGTAGAGGTATGGCACTTGGTGTAACTTGGATCATACCAGAAGAGGATAGCTATCTAAAAAGTAAAGCAAAATTTCTTGACGATATGGCATGATTGTTGTGAGGTAGAGCAGCTGAGGAGGTATTTTGGTGAGCAGATGAGATAACTACTTGAGCCAGTAATGATTTTGAGAAAGTTACAAAAATGGCTTTTGATATGGTGGTAAAATATGGTATGTATCCAGAAATAGGGACATTAAACCTTGTAAATGAAGAGCGATCAGCTTACAAGATATATAGCGAAAAAACTTCAGAAAAGATAGATGAATTAGTAAAAAAGATAGTATCGGACTGCTATGAGAAAGCCAAAGATATTATAGTAAAAAATAAAGATAAGATGATACAGGTAGCTGACATCTTGTATACCAAAGAGTATCTAAACAGACAAGAGTTTGAAGAGTTGATGGGTAGTAATAATAAAGAAATCAATTCTACAAGTAAATCCGTCGCGAAATCAAGAACTAAAAAAACAACAGAAAATTAGTGAGAAACTGAGATGTATAAAACATAAAACAAAACAATAAACCCAGCTCTAATTGTGAGGGTTGGTTTATTTTTATAGAGATCTATGTAAAATCATTGACAACTATACTATAGTGGACTAAGGTGTAAGTCTGTTCCTATCTCTAGGAAATAGATCAGCCTCTTTTGCATTTTGAAGTCATAATAATTTTTGTACAAATCTCGCTATACCAAATCAAAATCATCCTGTATCACTCATACCATACTTGAAAGCATCAAGGTAATATTTTAATCAAGGATTATTTGGATCTATACCTTGCTTGGTTATCTGATCCAATAATACATCGTACCTTACCTCTCTACGAGTTACAGTAGCTATTTCCACTCATCTAAATAGCAGATCTGCTCTATCTGCAACAGTAGGATCTTCTGGACTCTGAAAATGATAAAACTTAGCATCAGATCGAGGAAATCCAGTTACAAATACTGCTTGCGTATCCCAGTTTGATTCAGCATATTCACATATCCACTTCTCTTCTGCTGGGGTCAAATCAAGTTCTTCTCTCAAGTCTTCACCAGTATGTTCAAAATACAAGTTATGTAAATTTTTCATAGTTATCCTAGGTATTTTATCAGAGATCAAAGGTTTTTCTGCTCATCGAATATTGAAATACTCTAAGCCATCTTCTCGAGTTTTATCAACAATGTAATGTAAAAACTTCTCTGTCATATCAAGCACATCATCAAAACTATCTATAAATCACATCTCCATATCAAGCATCAAAATTTCTGACATATGTCTAGAAGTGTTACTTTTTTCTGCTCTATAAGCACGGCCTATTTCGTACACTCTTTCATAAACCGCAGACATGATTTGTTTGTAAAACTGTGGGCTTTGTGCAAGGTATGCCTTTTTTTCAAAATAATCAAGTTCAAAAACTTCTGCTCATCATTCCGTAGGAAATCAAATAAGTTTGGGGCTATTTATCTGAGTAAAATCTTCTTTATAAAAGAAATCTCTGATATGTTTCTCTACTACTGAAGCAAGTTTAAATATAGCAGATTGCTTGGGATGGCGTAGTGTAATTACCCTATTCTCCAATATACCATCTAAATCCAATGCAAGATCAGGTTTACTTATGTCAGTATCAAATACGTACTTAACAGGATGTATTATCTTCAAATTAGCATCTTTTACCTCAAGTCAAAATCTTTTGTTATTTGGCTCGGACATAGGGATTCAAGTTATTTCAAGGGTAGTGCCAGCATACAATCAATCAAGTTTGGCTATCTCATCGGGATCTTCCAATATAATTTGAGATAGTCAACTCCTGTCTCTTATTATCAAAAAAGCTATCTTACCAAGATTGCGGAAATCATGCATCCGTCATCTGAGTTTTACTTGTTTATTGAAATTTTGTGATAAATCTCTGATTAGCGTCCTTTCCATATAGGTTTTAATTGTGATAATATAAATATAAGTTGATTTATGTTTATTTGAAGGTGTTTTTCAAGTTTAGGTCATAAATATATTATAGTAAATTTTTTAATATCCATCATCATAATATAGCGGCAGTTTCAGCTCTTAAGATAGTTTTTCATATAGAAATAAACTGACATCAATGATCTTTAAATAAGTCAAGTTCGATCTTATCCCATCATCACTCTGGTCAGATCACAATAGATCAAATATTATTAAAATTTGGAATACTTGTAATATCAAGTTGACTTCATCACTGATAAAGTACAAGATCATCTGGTCATAAATCTAAATCTTGTTTCCGTGATAGCGTAGGCAATACAACACCATAAGACTGCTCTACTGATTCTTTAATAATTTTGTTTATCCTAGTTATCTTATTATTATTTGGTTGTTTGATCACAGACCTTTTAGAAGGAAAAATGATGATATTTTGTATACCAATTTCGGTAAGTTTTTGACATATAAGTTCTAATTTCTCTCGTTTATTTGTCATGCTCACAATAACAGTTTTTTTATCATATACAATAGCAAGGTTTTCTTGTCAAGTTATAGTTCCATCAAGTTTATCTTTATCCCAATTTGTTATTTTTAATTGATATCTGATTATTTTCATATTTCCATCAATCAAATCCGAAATATAAACCGGCTTCTGGATATAAAAAACATCACCAACTCTATATCTCAAGACAGTTCTTAGTTGTGATAATACATCGTTATCATATATAGATATAGTTTTATCTATATGTATATAATCTGATACAAATAATTGCATTATTGTGATACGATAAAAAACAAATCTAGTTGATGATAACTATTTGTTATCATTTATCAAACTATATAAAACCTCCAATATGAATTTTGTTTTTGGAGGTTTTGCGGCAATTATAATGATGGAATTTTATTGTATGATATATGATTTTGCTTTGTCTAGTAGGTAACTGATTTCTGACATCTCTGTTTCTATATCAGAAAAGTTTGAATAAGTTTTTTCTTCTATAGATGTATTCAAATCTCTATACCTAGTAAGTATAATAGCTAATAATCTCATTACTTGCGTATTATTTTTTTCTTTAGTTATGGTGAGTAATTGTTTCACTTCATCAAGGGAAGTCGCTATCTTATCTTGTACATTTGCGATCTGCTCATCAGTGGCTCATATGGTACCAATATCATTTTCTGTATCCACCGTATCAGAGTTAGTATCATCAAGCACCCCAGAATTATTTGACGCAATGTCACTAGTAGATGGAGTATTATTATCTCATGTTGTTAATTCCGTAGGTTTCTGATTTATATTTGCTATATCATCCAAAGTCAGTTCATCTTCGTTTGAAAAATCATCAGTATGATCGAGGGGTGGTGAGCCTTCTAAGTGACTATCTTCTTCTGATCAAGTAGTCGTAGTATCATCTAGAGCAGATCAATCACCAGTATTTACGACGATGTCAGTCTTAGGATCTAATACTATTGGGTTGCCAAATTTATCAACTCATGGATCTGCTTGGACTTGTTTTATATCATCTCAAGTACTAAGATCTATTCATAATAAATTTGATCCAGACTCTACGCCTAGTAAATTAGCATTTATATCGTCAGTAAAATCGTTGGGTTTGAATGTAGACAAAACCACATATGCAGACACACCAAGTAATATAAATCATACCACCATAGATCATATCATTATAATTTTCTTCTTTTTACTCATACCAGCAACTGTATCTATAACGGTGGCCGTATTTGATAGATTGTTCAATAATATATCAGGATCTTTTGTGCCTTCATCAGTAGTATTGACAGTTATAGTATCTGGTGTTTGTTGTTCTACAATAGGAGTTATAGTATCTGGTGTTTGTTGTTCTACAATAGGAGTTA
>JBDHUX010000063.1:0-5061 GCA_039809405.1 Candidatus Absconditabacterales bacterium | reverse complement strand
ACTATATATTTATAGGTATGATGGGTATGATAGACCCACCTAGAGTATGAGTTGATAAATCTATACAAGAGTGCAAGGATGCTGGCATCAGAGTTATTATGATTACTTGAGATAACATAGAGATAGCTAGGGCTATAGCAAGCAAGATATGACTGGATGGCAATGCTATGACCGGTGAAGAGTTTGAAAAATCTGAAAATAAATTGGATGTAGTCAAAAATACTAACATATTTGCTAGAGTAAATCCTATACATAAATCACAAATATGCGAATTACTTCAATCTATGTGACATGTTGTTGCTATGACCTGAGATGGAGTCAATGACGCAGCAGCTATCAAAAAGGCTGATGTTGGTATATCTATGGCTATCACTGGTACTGATATAAGTAAAGAAGCTGCAGATATGCTACTTATAGATGATAATTTTGTCAGCATAGTAAATGGTGTGAAACAGTGAAGGATTATATACAGTAATATGAGAAAATTTGTACAATTCCTACTGAGAGCAAATTTTGACGAGATAGTACTTATATTGATTAGTATAATACTCAAACTTCCTTTGCCTTTTATCGCTATACAAATACTTTGGGTAAACCTTATAACAGATACATTGCCTGCAGTAGCACTGGGTTTTGATAAATGAGACAAAGATATAATGAAACATAAACCAAGATCAAAAAATGAAGATATACTAAAATGATCTTGGTGGCTGATTATCATTACAACTGCTCTTAGTGCTATAGGTATGATGTTATTATATTTTCATGAACTAGATAACAATACCATAGAGAACATGAGGACTATCATAATAACTGCTACTATCTTTGGTGAATTACTCCTTGTTTACTCTGTAAGATCTGATACTAAACAATTTCGACAAGTAGAACCAAATCGATATTTAAATGGTGCTGTAGTTATAAGCCTTATGCTACATTTAGTTGTACTTCAAACATGACTTGGTGCATATTTCCAATTTACAGCATTGGATATTAGAGATTGGTTTTGGACTATAGGTATATCATGATCTATATTTACACTATTGGAACTACTTAAATTTATAAAAAGGAAATTTAAATAATCTGATTATTATCATATACCAATAACACAATATATATGATGTCTATACTCACTTCACATGAACTTTGGATGTTTTTGGCTGGTATCAGTATATTTTTATATTGATTGAAACTAGTAGAAGATGTTTGTAGTGGTTGATCTTCAATAATACAGAGAGTTATACAAAACTGAACCAACAAAAAGTGGAAATCCATCCTTAGTGGTATATGACTTATATCTATCCTACAAAGTAGTCATGCCGTATCGCTACTTATACTAGCTTTTGTGTGATGATGACTTGTGTCTATAGTTCATGGCGTGAGTATGGTTATAGGTATGAATGTGTGATCGATTTTTTTGCAAGCTTTGATATGATTTTTCTGACTTTGATTTGATATATGAGCTGCAGTATTGCCGTTTATTGCATTATGATGACTTTGATATCTTTTTAATAAAAAATACCGCAATTTATTTGCTATATTACTATGACTTTGATTGCTATTTTTCTGACTTGATATGATGAAAGATAGTGTTGATATACTTAGTGCTATGATAGATATAACAAAGTACTTATGATATCCGCTTATCATATATTTCATTATATGATTTGTGTGAACTATCATAACTCAGAGTAGTCAAGTTATCACTGTGATACTTATGACTGCCGTCTATCAATGATTGATTCCACTGGAGGTTGCTTGTATGTGTATCATGTGAGCCTATGTAGGCACAACTACAACTGCACTATTTGTATCGTTTACTGATAGCGCTATAAAAAAACAAGTTGCTTTGAGCCATTTTGGTTTCAATTTTATAACTGCACTGATTTTTTCGATATGGTTTCCTCAGGTGATTTATCTGATTAGAGATGTTTGGTGATTTGGTGGTGATATCCATCGGATTGGTAGTTTGTCTAGGAGCAGTGTCAATGGCGTCGTTATATTTATTATACTATTTAGATGTGTAGGTGCAGTGCTATTTATACCTTTTATAGACCTATATACTAGATTTATCTGATGGGCGATCCCATACAGAGATGAAAATAAGCTGAATATAGAAAGTATAAACAAAGAGGTATCTTATGATATACAACGAGAATTATTACAGAAAGACCGACTTAAATTTCAGCAAGATGTATTATCATTTGACACTAATTTAATTAATTCACCAGATAGTTTTGATCTATCTCATTATAAAGGTATAAAAGATAGATTTAATAAGTTATTTGCTTTTATATCTAATTTTGATTATAAAAATATTGGTAAAGATATGCTATACGGAGAGAAGTATTTACTTACACCTATGATAGAACTTATGCAATCAGCCAAAAGTGCCAAAGATACACATACTGATATCATGACTCTTTACGACAACAAAGATAAAGACAATCACTACAATTTTGTTAAAACTAGCTACAACAAAGCACTGGAAATCATATCTGATGGTAAGAAAAATGAAAATAAATTAGATGATATTATACACGATATGGATGAGTACGAGTCCAAGCTCATATCTGCAGAGATGAAAGATTCGACCAAACTATATCCAGACTTAGGTATAGTGATGCATACATTTAACAACATAGAGCATAGTCTTTCAAATCTTATCTCAGCTTTTCAAGTTATAAAAGAGTCGTAGTATCTTCATATGATTTTAATATAAAAAAATAGTCTGATAACTATTATATATCAAACCATTTTTAATATGTTTTTTACTGCTATTCTGGAAATTCTAACTCTGTTTGTATCCCATCCCTGTATTTTTTTTCTTTCTCTTCTTTTTTTTCTTTCTCTTCATTTTGTCTCATCTTTGTCTCTAAGTCTTCTTTTAGTAGCTGAGTTATCTCTTGTCGGCTCAAAACATCTCATGTCCTAGTATCCAGTGTATCTGCTACATCATCACTAGCTCTTTCTATGACATCATCTTTTGGTACTTTTAGGATTCACTTTTCTATCTTAATCCTATCTGGATCATAACCAGTTTCACAAGCTCTATAATATAGTTCTAGATTGTTTTCTTGCAACGCCCAGTTTTTATTATTTTTTAATGCACTAAAAATCATCTTCATCACTCGTCTTCTACCAAATTTCACGTTTCACTTGCCGTATTCCCTATAATAAGATTCAAAATTATGTTCTACAGATCCAAATGCCTGTGCAAAAAAAACACCAAATCAATCATCCTTAAATTTTAAAGTCTGTCAGACTCAAACTATCGTTTCATTGGTATGAGTAGATTTAAACCTTTCTCGCTCCTGTCAGATATAGTTTGCAACATTTACAAAGTACATCTTATCCTCCTCTGGCATGTGTTGTACATCCATACTATTATTGATGTCTATATCACTTGTTCGTCCATTTTTTTTCTTTGCCATGTTTTTTATAATACAAATAAATCTTATTATCTTATTATAATTATCTTTGTATATAAGTCAAGCTATTTACTTATTTTATTCATAATACTTTGTGACTCCAAGCTCTTACCTCTTTTGCTTTATCTTCGTTTTCAGCCAATTTTATACCGTAAGATGGTATAAGTTTGGTTAGTTTATCTTCTTTATAGTCTGGGAAGCAACTCTCTATAACTTTAACCATGATAGATACTGATGTAGATGCTCATGGAGATGCACCAAGCAATGTTGCCATTTTTTTGTCATCAGACATTACGATCTCAGTTCCAAATTGTAATCTTCCTCACTCTTCTTTACCAGTTTTTATGATCTGTACACGGTATCAAGCTGACTGTATATCTCGATCTTTACTCTTTGCGTCAGGTACAAATTTTTTCAAACTCTTGATACGATCTTTTTTTGTCTGAGTGACTTCTTTGATAAGGTATTTTATAAGTGATATATTTAACTTACTAGACTTGATCATGGATATGATGTTGTACCATTTGATAGATTTGAATAGATCCAACAAAGATCCATTTCTAAGAAATTTAGTGGTAAATCATGCATAAGGTCCAAATAATAGTGCTTTTTTTCCATCTATGATCCTTGTATCCAAGTGTGGTACAGACATAGGTGTAGCATCCATCTCAGCTCTGCCGTATACTTTGGTGTGATGTTTTTCTATGATTTCATCATTGTTGCATATCAACCGCATTCAGCTTACTGGAAATCATCCATAGTTTTTTCTTTGTTTTATCTTTGATCATTGCAAAAGCGGTAGAGATCATCAACCAGCTCATACAAATACAAACTTAGTTTTTATGATTTTATCTTTTCAAGTTTTTTTGTCTGATATGTAGATAATCCGACTATCTTTATCTGTCCTATCTTTTTTTACATCTGTGACTTGGTGAGATAGATGCAGTTTTATACTATCTTCCTTGGATAGATGTCTTATGATCTGGCGAGTAAGAGATCAGAAATTGACATCAGTACCTATATCCATCTTGGTGACAGCGATAGGGGAGTCCTGCTCTCTTCATTTCACAATAAGTGGCATCCATTTTTGTATCGTATCGTGATCTTCACTGTACTGCATATCTTCAAATAGATGATTTTTTATCAATGCTTGATGACGAGTTTTTAGGTATTTTATATTTTTATCGCTAGTGACTAGAGTACAGTGTGGGACTTGATTTACAAAAGATCTAGGATCTTGGATATATCATCTCTCCACTATAGTAGCCCAGAACTGCTTGGATATCTCAAACTGCTCTGCTATGTTTAGCGCTTTGCTTATATCGACCGATCAGTCGGGATTTTCTGGTGTATAGTTCAACTCGCAGAAAGCAGAGTGTCATGTGCCTGCATTATTCCAGGCATCGGAGCTTTCCAGAGCTATATCATCAAGTTGTTCAAATATACCTATCTTGAGATTTGGATCTAATTCATGCAACAAGGCTGATAGGGTAGCACTCATGATCCCAGCTCATACAAGTACTATATCGTAATTTTGTGTTTCTTTATACATGTCTAACTATTTATATTATATTTTACCAAAATCTCATATTACTTTTATAAAACTTTTTATCAAGTGATAGATATGAAGATA
>JBDHUX010000062.1:0-5396 GCA_039809405.1 Candidatus Absconditabacterales bacterium | reverse complement strand
AATACTCAGCAAAATTATTGTCTTATCTATCCAAAAAAGATATATCTTACGATAAAGATAGAGACCAGCTTATATCCAAAGTTTTCGAGATAGAACATGGAGATATGATCCGCACAATTCACGACAAATTGGTCGTATGATATGTGACAAGTTGTGAAAAACACCCAGATGCAGACAAATTATTTGTATGTCAGGTAAGTTGTGGTAAACATGGTAATTTCCAAATACTGACTTGATGAGAAAATATCTGATCTGATATGTATGTGCCTGTTGCATTACCTGGTTGTTATCTCCCAGCTATAGACCTAGAGATATCTGCAAGGAAGATGAGAGGTATGGACTCGATTGGTATGATATGTTCCAAGTGAGAGCTTGGTATAAATGAGGATGAAGATCAGCACTGGATACGAGATCTTGATAACGATTTGAATTGTAATCCAGAGATGATAGGTCAATCACTTGGTCAAGTATTTCCTTTTTTACTAGATCAAGTTTTTGAAGTAGAAAATGTGACTATCACCAATAGGCCTGATCTTACATGACATATGTGACTTGTTTATGAATTGTGAACCATATCTTGACGAGATTATATCCCATCTACCAATACTTCTTACGATAACTTATCTTCTTCAAATATACAGATTGTTTCCTCTACTGATAAATTACTGGACTATACATTGTTTGATATAAAGTGAGTTGATATAAAGAGATCTAATTTCCAAACTAGACTACAGCTTATAGACTTAGATCACACTATTTTTCACAATTGGGTTGATTTCTCAAATTTATTTATGGAGATAACAGGTCAGCCTATACATATATTTGATGCTGACAAGATTATTTGAAATATCCATATCAAAGAGATAAAAGATGAACAAGAGTTTTTGGATCTTACTTGAGCAAAGCATACATTACAAAAGTGAGACATAGTGATATGTGATGATGAAAAAATCCTCGCACTTGGTGGTATTATTGGTGGACAAAGTAGCATGGTCCATGACAATACCAAAAATATAATCATAGAAGTAGCCAACTTTGACTCTACACAGATAAGAAAAACAGCCAAGAGACTATGACTTAGGACGGATGCTGTAGTTAGATTTGAGAAAGGTATACCTGTGTGATGGACTAGGAAGTGTATAGATATACTTTATTTTATGTTGAGAGATCAAGATTTGATAGAGTTATGAGATATGGATATAGTCTGATGGAACAACTATCAACCTATCACATTGAATGAAAGTGCTATACTATTGGATATAAAAAAAATAGAAACTTTTATATACTGAAAGGTGATAGATGCCGATAAATCAGTTTATCTTGATATATTGCACCATCTATGATACAAGACCACACCTTACAATCAGTTTGAAGACGATGAGTACAAAGTTTACTCACCAATACATAGATCTGATATATCTCATGTGCAAGATATTTATGAGGATATCACAAGGCATCTTGGTTTTGAAAACATACCTGATATAAGACTTCCTTCTATATTCAAAGACTTGCACATAGATCCAGTATTTGCTTTACAAAAACATATCTCCAATTATATGATGCTTTGAGCCAAAGCTGATCAAGTAGAGACATATCCTTGGTATAGCGGATCGATTATAGATGTATTTGGATTTGATCTGTCAAGGCATTTTGAGCTTACCAATCCTACTTCTGTCCCAGAACCATATTTGAGGCATTATATTTTCCCAAATTTACTAAAATTGGTATCAGAGAACTACCGTATCACTATGCCTATCAATGTATTTGAGTTTGGTAACACATTTGTAAGGTGAGAGGATAAGTATCAAGAAGATAGGTTAGAACATACTCACTTTTGCCATATGTATGCTGATAGCTCATCCAAAGATCGAGATAAAGATAAATTCCTCACCCAAAAATCTCATATCAAACATTTGCTATCTACTATAACTGATGGGGCAGTGTTTACAAAATCGGACTATCCTTATCTACATCCAAAAAAACAGTATGATATTACTATTTGAGATACGAAAGTTGGTCGTGGTGGCGTGGTCCATCCTATCGTCTGTGAAGATGTTGGTATAGATCCTACACTTGAAGTAGGGATGGTGGAGGTAGACTTGACTTTGCTGGCTTCTATCAAGCAGAAATCTGATAGTTTTATAGATTACGAGACCAATCAGGACCAGATACTTTATAGAGACTTGGCTTTTGTGATGGATATCAATCAAGATTTTGATCAAGTAAAACAAGCTATATTGTCAGCGGATCAGGTCCAAGATATGGAAATATTTGATGTATTTAGGATAGATGCTGATAGTAAGTCTATAGGTATAAAGATAAAGATAATCTGAGATTGAGATATGAAAACTGAAGATATTGGAGCAGTGATGCAAACAGTTATATCATCAGTAGAAAAAACTTGAGCGATACTTAGATGACAAAATGGGGAGTGATAAAATAAGATTTATTCCGTCTGTGTAACTTTTGACCAAATTGGATTCTTGTTATTGTTTGGGATCTCTCCACTACGGTCGAGATGACAGCAGATGTGCAGGATAACAATAATTACTACAAATAATGATAATGATTATTGTAGACAATATTAAACATTAAAATATTAACGATAAAGTAACTTTTATATACTAAAACAAAAATGCAATCTATGACAACAATTAGGATTACAAAAAAAAACTTATTTGCTAGCCTTGGCAAGATCATCTCACTACTTGATGAAAACAAAGAAATTACAGTCCGTATAGAAAACAAATCTTTTTGATCGGATGAAGAAAGGCCAAGACGGTCTACAAGATCTCGTTCTACATCTCCAAGATGGGGCAGTGGTGGTAAAGATGATGAAGAAAAAAACAACTATTTTTCAGAAAGATCTTGAAAATGAAGATACCAAGATAGCAAAGCAAGATTTCATGCTACAGGAAAAGTATCTGGCAGTAACAAAAAATGAAATGCTGGTAGATGATACAAAAGAGCAAAGTAAAATGATCAGATTATATTATATTTATATAAAATTCTTACCATCATATTATGATTATAGAGCAAGAAATCAAACTTGATTACAAAGATGTGCTTTTCCGCCCAAAGAGATCAACTTTGGAAAGTAGAAAAGATGTAGATCTAACAAGGGAGTTTGTATTTCGTAATTCTAAGCAGACTTGGAAGTGAGTTCCTATAGTCGCAGCCAATATGGACACAATAGGTACATTTGAGATGGCCAAAGCATTGTATCAGCAAGACATGATGACTTGTTTACACAAATTTTATTCTGTAGATCAGATAGTTGCAGAGTCTGTGCACGATTACTTCCAAAATGTAGCTGTAAGTATTGGTATACTTGAGGATGACCTATTCAAATTTGATGAGATTATGTCTAAGACAGATAAGGTCAGACGAGTATGTATAGATGTAGCAAATTGATATACGCAGAGATTTATATCTACTATAGAGAAGATTAGAATCAAATACCCAAAGCTGATCATCATAGCTGGTAATGTAGTTACCAAAGAGATCACAGAAGAGTTGATATTAAAATGAGCTGATATAGTAAAAGTGGGTATATGACCTTGATCTGTATGTACTACTAGGATCCAAACATGAGTCTGATATCCTCAACTATCGGCCGTGATAGAGTGTGCTGATGCCGCTCACGGTATATGATGATGCGTGATGGCAGATGGATGATGCACCAACCCAGGTGATATATCCAAAGCATATGGATGAGGAGCTGATTTCGTTATGCTGGGTGGGATGCTTGCGTGACATGATGAGTGTAATAGTAAACTGGTAGAAAAGGATGGTAAAAAGTACATGGAGTACTATGGTATGTCATCTGATATAGCTATGTCAAAGCATTATGGTGGAGTTGCAGAGTATCGTTCTAGCGAGTGAAAATATATCCAAGTACCATACAAATGACCGGTGAGAGATACGATACAAAGTATACTTGGCTGAGTAAGATCTACTTGTACATATATCTGAGCTGTCAAACTCAAATATCTACCAAAATGTACTACTTTCATAAGATGTACTATGCAGTCCAATGAGGTATGGAGTAGCAATAACAAATTAAAATCATAATAATTTATATCAAGATAATCAGAATAATAATATCAAAATTGGAGATCAACAACTTCCTACATACATCAAATATATTCTGTCGTCCATAAAATTACCCCCTACAAGATATTCTAAATATCACAAATCATAAATACAAATTGATTTAATGTATAAAATAATAAAGTAAATATCGTCACAAATAATAAACTCTTGAAAGATTACAAAATAAATGTATCCTACAGTATCCTTACTTAAGTTATATAGATACTACACAATTTTACATTGTGTATCAAAATCTAATTATATATAAATAGTTAAATATTTTAAACATAAATCTTAATTTTTACTTATCATGAACATATCAAACAAAACTATAATATGAGATATAGTTGCATATGATTATAAAACTGCTTCTGTATTTAAAAAATATGGTATAGATTTCTGTTGTAATGGAAATCGCTCTATAGAAGAAGCTTGTAATGATAAAGATATTAATAATTCTAAGCTAATTATCGAACTAAATGAAATTTTACACAAGTTGACTGACAATTCTATAAACTACACTATACGACCATTAGACCTATTAGTAGATTATATAGAAAAAACTCATCATCGTTATGTAAAAAATAAAATCCCAGAAATATCTGCATATCTTACCAAGATCGTAAAAGTACATGGAGATCGTCATCCAGAATTGATCAAAATAGCAAAATTATTTGCAGAATCTGCAAATGATATAACCACTCATATGGAAGAAGAAGAAACTGGTATATTTCCTTTGATAAGAAAACTTATAATAAATTGATCAGACGATCAAAATAATAACATCTCTATAGGTCAGATTAAGCTAGATATAAAATCAAGGATGCATGAGCATGATATAGAGTGAGAAAGATTTAGAGAGATTGCCAAACTTACAAATAATTACACTCCACCATCTGATAGTTGCAATACTTATAGAGTTACTTTTGCAATGCTTCAAGAGTATGAAAATGATCTACATTTACATATACATCTGGAAAACAATATCTTATTTCCAAGATCCATTACATCAGAAAATTAATTATATCACTACGCTATATAAATATATAAATTTATATAAAGGTAATCAGATTATAATATATTTATATCATTAGAACTTATAACAAAATATGTCAAAATACTCACTTGAAACTATCGTCTCTTGGGCAAAAAGGAAATGATTTGTATATCCAAACTCAGAAATTTACTGATGACTTGCAAATGCTTGGGATTATGGACCATATGGATCATTGTTGAAAAAAAATATAGCTGACTTGTGGGTAAACTATTTTGTCACACAGAGAAACGATATGGTGCTTATG
>JBDHUX010000061.1:0-5623 GCA_039809405.1 Candidatus Absconditabacterales bacterium | reverse complement strand
AGTAGTACTTTTGCTGGTCTGACTATCTTCATATGATACAACAACTCATCATATATACTGTCAAAGATAAGCAACAAGATCAATGAAATGATAGCTCACACCACCACTACAAATCTAGATATACCATGCATCCATAAGAAACCATTACCAAAATATGCTACAAAAGCAATAACTGCAATCCAAATAAATATAGTATTGAAAAAAATCCTAGTATAGTTTTGGTATATAGGCATAGATATAGTGTACAATTTGCGGATCACTCCAAGCAATACAAAAATCCCAGCCGACATAAGACCAAAATAAAATGTCTCTGCCAAGTTTAAAATAGGCACTTGTAAACTCACAAAAGGTATAAAATCTGTGTAAGTTCTTACATAGTAAGCCAGATAAAATCCTGCTAATATAAGTACTATATGAAATGCAGATCTGATAATATTGTGCATTTATGTATATATGAGGATAATATGATTTATTGACTCAATTAATAATCTTGTTAGTAAGATTTTCAATACTATTGATAAGTAAGGTTTAGATTGACAGATTATAAAAATATAAATAATCATATATCGTCAATTTGACAAAAAATGAACTTATGGTTATAATAGAAAAATATTTATAATATATATATATATATATATATATCAAATGATATGATCAACACAATTTAAAGAACTACCGTATGAAGGTAAGATATCTTGTTTGAAAGATATATTTGCTCAAATCACTACCCCAAGTCCAAGTCTAGACGATATAAGGGATTTTTTGGATAGCGACTTCCAGTTTCAAGAGCAAACACTTCTGGATCTTTTCTGATACATAGAAAAAGGTATATCGGAGGGTAAGCAACTCGATGAGAAGAAGATAGCAGACTATATCTCAAACATAAAACTAGAAGCACAAAAGTCTCAAGAAGCAGACAGTAAAAAAGCTGATGAACTGTTAATGAATGAATTATTGGAAGGGGATGTCCTTAGAGATCAGATAGAAAAAGAAAAGACAGCTTGAAATGGTAAACTTGATAAAAAAGAAAAGGAGTGGTTAAATAGTAAGAATGAGTTGTATTATAAATTAGGTTTTGATATTATAATGAATGATATACGAGCTGCAAATAAGAAGATGATCAATGCCCCATCGTTTCAAAAATTTATGAGTGAGCTGATTGAAGACAGTAGATATATAAAACAAATTGCTAGTAAAAGTGGTATAAAGCTTTGATCTACAATAACAAATATGTTCGACAATGGGAACAGTAGCGATTCTGTAAAAATCAAAGAAAATAAGTACCTCATTATAATAAATCTTTTGTTGATAGGATGTAAATCTATGCCAGGAGCGGAAAGCAATCTTATATATAATATGAATAATCCGAGATTTAATAGTTGGACTATAAAAGCACTACACAAATTCCAGAAAAAATGAGCAAAAATAAAAGGGCGATCAAAAGTTGATTGCATCATATGACCAAAAACTATACAACAGATGTTAGCTGATATCTGAGTCAATATCGAAGATGCAGAAATAGATAGTAAATTTTCCTCTTCAAATATTACTGTAAAAAATAAATATAAATACAACAGCGAACAACAAAAACAGATGGATAAAATAGCCAAAGATCCAATTCTTAGTACAGAAGAAAAAATCAAGAAATTGGTTGAAGTTACGCAAAAAACCGTAGAAGTGTGAAAGGATGGATTAAATAAAAAATATGGAGCAGTAAGCTATATGATCACGAGGATATCGGATGTCGTACTAGTGTGAAAAGATGAGGGAGAAAAAGAAAAGGCTATAAAACTGCTCTTACCATATCAAGCACTTATCAAAAAGTATTGGAACAAGAATGCTGCAAAAAATTATGGGGCAAATCCAGACATAATAAAAAAAACTGATAATTTTGTAAAGGATATAGTATCTAGGAAAAAAATAGCAGAAAAAAAGAAAGAGACAAAAAGTATGATTGAAGGAGACAGCTATATAGATAAAGACGGAAATATCAAATGACTTGATTACGATTTTGGAAACTTAAATCTAGCAAAAGAATGTAATAGAATCATCGCCAGCAAGCTGGAACAAATCTTGAATTTTTGTAAAAAAAATAAGATATCATCAAAATGAGACTCTCCTTTTGAAAAAATATGGATGCATAAATGACATTTTGAATTTAACTGATTTTATCAAGATGGTAGTGTGTATGAAGTAGATCCAGTATTTGCAGTAAAAGATCTATCAGTAAAGTTGTACAAGATCATAGGCGGTAATGAGGATGTGTTTATCGCTCATTTAAATCAACGCTGGAACGAGCTTTATAAGAGAACCGTCGTGGAAACACAACCAGATAGTTTTATAGAGTGATTGGATATCAATTGGTGAAATTCAAAGAAGACAGAAAAAGTCAAAAATTATCTGGATGAAATTATGACATACGCAGAAAATTTCAACAAAGCGTATCCAGCCACCGAATCAACACCATTTAAAAACGATAATAGTCTTGATAATCAAGAGATTTATTTTTCAGGATTTGGTACAGTAAAAGTGCATGATGTAGAAGGCAAAACAAACTATGATCAACGAGGAAAACAAGAATTATGATTTTTCTCTGGAAAAAAACTAAAAGAATTATGAGTGGAAAATATAATGAACGATGACGACAACGTAAAAAAAGTCGTCAAGCGATTAAATGACAAATGGATGGAAACACATATTCAAAAAGAGATCAATATAGAAGATGCAGAAAAGATAATTTCTAAAGATAATCTCACTAAAAAAATAAAATCTGACATAGGTCTCACGCCACAAGAGTTACAAGCATTGCAAAGTTATGAGAAACAAGACTTTGATGCGATCAAAGGGGTGGGTGTACCTTTCTCAAAAATAGAATCGTATCTCTCGTTGTATACTCATGATGAAGCACTAGCACCATGAATCGGTGAAAAGATTCTCAAAAATCTTACCACACAAGTGGACAGATTGGTAAAAAATCCAAAAAGTTTACAAGAAGCCTTCAATATATTACAACATCTTCATAAACAATACGATGCAGAACGTCACCCTGATTCAGCAATAGGGATCTTGAAACAGTTTACAGGGTATTTTGGTCAAAAGCTATATGCAGCAATGTCAGAAGCTTTAACAAAAGATCCAAATAATAGAGGTAAATACAAAAAACAACTCTTACAACTGGCGAAGCTTATAACAGATAGAAATGGAGATATAGACAGCGATCTCAAAGATATCTCACTTGCTAAACAAATCATGAATGACCTCATGTCACCAGTAATCGGTGCTGATGGAGTAGACAAAAAACGAGATGATGACATAGAGAACAAATTCAACCAAAATAAAACAGAAATTAAGAATATATTTTGAAAAAACCTTCAGTTACAACAACTGATAGGAAATAATACTAAATTATCATGGAACGATAACCGGACAATAGAACAAAAACTATATATAAATACACTAGCAGAGTATGTTATAAGGTACTGAGATCCAAAAAAAGATGAAGAATTATGGATGTGAAGTCCAAAAGAGCAAGTACAAAAGATGGCAGAAAGGGTCGAAGAATTGGCTCAAACATCTACAAAATCATTGATGAAAAGTTTTACAGATTTTGCAGATAAATATGATAAAGATAGTAACGATTTATGACTCACTGGATTCCAAAAAGAGGTATATGATGTATATAGAGATATGATGTGAATAGGATCGTTAAATATATCTGATGAAAATAAAGACAAAACTATAGAGTATAGTAAAATGGCGGTTGTTATTGGTATAGCTGTCGCTGCTACCATAGCAGTTACTTTCCTTACATGAGGTACGTGAACAGCCTGAGCAGTTGCACTATCTTGGTCTGCTATTTGACTAATGGCAGCAGGAGCAGGGTCAGTAGCTTGATACCTTGCTGACTATATCATAAATCAACGTCAAGCAGAATCAGACAAAGTCCTATGGAAAGATTTTATATCAACGGTCATGACAGATATAGCTACCTCTTGACCATTTGCCTTGGTTCCATGATTATGACCACTAGTAGCTAAATTTCCAAAACTAGCAAAGATATTTCTTGTAGTGGGAAATAAGTTATGAAAAACATCAGTATCAGGTATAGAAATGGTTACGAGTGGCGCTGTATCATGATATGCAGAATCGTGGAGACAACAATACATAATGGGACAGGAAGTTCCTTTTGATCAACTCGTCCAACAAATTGGTATGTGATTGGCGATACCAGCAGTAGTTCAAGGATGACCGAAATTCTTATCATATATAAATAAAGCATGAGAAATACCAAAAGTAAAATCAGGTATAAATGAATCAATTAAAGCGATAAATGAGTCTATGAAAGATGTAAATCCAAAAGAGAGAGAAATGCTTCAAGCCACAAAAGAGAAATATAAAGAATACAGTAAGCAACTTGATGATTTCAGTAAAACTGAAACTATAAATAAAAAAACGAAAAAAAATACAAAAGAAGATATAGATAAATCACACAATAATTACAAAAAAACTCCAGAACAAAAGAAACTAGATAGTCATACTAAATGGTATGAGAAACAAGATAAGTATGAGTTTGAATTGTTACAAGCACAACTGCTAATAAGTAATATCAAAGAAACAAATCCATGATTGATAAGCAAAAATATGGAGGTCGTAATGAATGTTTGAGATATATCAACAATGAGTCCAAACGATATAAAAAGACTACAAAAAGAGATATGATTACAGTGAAAACAAGTAGACGGTATATTGTGACCAAGTACATTAAATAGATTATCTTCATATCTGGATACTAAGTTATCTTGAAATAAAAATCATGTAAATACAAATATCGACGGATTAAAAGAACACATAAAAGATCTAGATAATATACTTAGAAAGGTAGAAGCCAAGATGGATGAGCTAGTAAAAAGTTGACAGTGAAAAAGTGATAGATATAAAGAACTATGAGAGTATGTGGAGCAGATAGATGCAAAAAAAAGAGCTATAGAAGAACAGATAAAAAATGGATGAATAAGCAGTAAAGTCACAGAGACAAAGCCGAATAGACCAGAAGCAAAGGAACCAAACAAAACAGAGACAAAAGCAGAGACAGATAATACTTGAGATAGTAATAATGCAGTTCCAGAGACTATTGGTATATGAGACATAAATGATATATCAAGTATATTGAAAAAATGAAATATAATCACCATTGATGGAATTAAATATAAGTACGATTGAATTAAACAATGAGAGGCTGTATTTGTATCTTGAGACAAGGTAGTAAAAGTAAAATCTTTATTGGAACTAAAAGATGATCGTTTCAACCTTGAACCTTGAAAGAAAAGAACAAATTCTTGAAGATATGATAATTTAGATAGAGCACTAGGGATAAATAGTAAGAAAAAAGTAAATGGAACAGAGAGTAAGAAAACAGAGACAAAAGTAGATGAAGCAAAAATAGGATCTACAGAATGATCTTCAGAAGTCAATGTTGATCTAGAAATAACAAAACAAGTATTACATGAGGAAGCCTTAGGAAAATGAATTGGTAACAAGAAGACATTTTTTGATGAGGCTAGATCCAATAAAGGGAAGATTGAAGTAGATGGTGTGGTTTATCATGTGAAAGAATGAAGAGATA
>JBDHUX010000060.1:0-5674 GCA_039809405.1 Candidatus Absconditabacterales bacterium | reverse complement strand
TTTTGGAAACCACTCTGACATCCACGATTTGATGGTTCATACTCTAAGTCATATTGGATTGGCTTTTTGTCACATTGATTGTTGGATTTAAGAAGTAATTTGATTTTTGGTTGTTATTGAATATGTATATAATATATATGAAGATAATTAGATTATGCTCTATGTCACAATACCACTCTTATAAAAGATCTATGTTTTATATATCTATGTGTGCCAGAGCGAGACGTAAATCTCATCCTTTTTATTAGTTTACCCCTTCAGATATTAACAGTCTGTACTACAAGATCACCAGCATCAGCATCAGTGTTATGTGACACATTGGCATAAGCAGATTGAACCACTTTCAATAGTACTTTTGCAGATTTTTTAGGGAGCATAGATAAAGTGTCTATACTCCAACTCACTGGTTTCCCTCTAATGATCTTTGCTATCACATTCATCTTTTGGTAAGAATTTGTAGCATATCTCAATGTGGCTGTATAACTTCTATTGGTCATCTTTATATATATTATATGATATCTAAACTTTTAAAATATTATAATGTTTTTTTTATTCAAATGATATAGACTAACTAGAATGGGTGTCATCTAAAAGATCTTGTAGGAACAAATTCACCAAATTTATGTCAAATCATCTCTTCAGATGTATATAAAGTTACAAATTGTTTACCATTGTGAACTGCAAATGTGAATCATACAAAATCAGGTATTATAGTACAAGCTCTATCCCATATCTTAAGAATTTTTTTATCTCAGGTAGTTGACATATTTTGTACTTTTTTCAAAATTTTATCATTTACATAATATCATTTTTTTAGTGATCTTGTCATAGTTTGATAGTTTTATAATTTAATAAGTGTTTTACAATAGAGTAATTATCGTATAAGTATAATTGATGAATAACTTAATAGTGATTTACATATAATTAGTTTCTAGTTCTTCTAGATATAATAAATGTATTTGATGGTTTCTTTTTCTGTCTTGTTTTCATACCTGGTGCAACTTTCCTACCATTTCGTGCTTTTGGTCATTTTCTCAATTTACCTGATTGATGTCACTCTCATCATCACTGAGGGTGATCTACAGGATTCATTGACTTACCAAGTATAAATGGTTTTTTTCATAACCACCTCTGCCTACCAGCTTTACCAATCTCCGCATTCATAAACTCCTCATTTCATATAATGCCTACAGTCGCCCAGCAATTTGGATTGAATTTTCTTACCTCACCAGACTGCAATTTGACTATAACTATATTATTTAGTTCATCTCTTCACTGTATAGTAGCATAGGATCAAGCTGATCTTACTATCTTTCACTTTGTAAACGGTGTAAATTCTAGATTATTTATCTGATAACCATCAGGTATATCTTTCAACTGCAATCTGCAACCTTCTGATATTTCTCATGCTACTCAATTGATTATCTTATCTCACACTTTTACTCATGATCGTGCAAGCACGTATCTTTTTTCACCATTGATATAATTTATAAGGCAAATCCTACAGTTTCTGTAAGGATCGTACTCTATAGTGGCGACTCTACCAGCAATATTGACTATGTCATATCATCTGAAGTCTATTATCCTATACATTCTCTTATGTCCACCTCACATAAATCTAGATGTAGTTCTACCATACTGGTTCCTACCTCAAGTCTTACCAAGGAATTTGGTTAGTGGTTTATGTGGTTTACTTGCAGTTATGTTACTAAAGTCGTAACCTACCATAAATCTTCTACTAGGTGTATAGGGTCTATATCTTTTTAATGCCATTATTATTTTTAATATCGTTAAATTTTATTGATATGAAGATAATAAGTCTTCATGGTTGCTGACTATACTTACTATGGCGAAGTTTTGCAATCAGCTTATTTTATTTTTTATAAGTATTTTATACTATTTCTATCTTATCATCTATATCTAGTGTTATTATAGCTTTTTTATACTCTTTTCTGACTACTCTATTATATCTGGATTTTTTTTTGCCATATAATATGGATACAGATAGCGGTTTTTTATCATATAGCTTTTCAAAAGCATTTTTTACATCTATTTTGTTTGCAAGCTTATTGATTATAAATACGTATTTATTTCTACCAGACATAGTATAGCTTTTTTCGCTGCTATCAAATCATAATATCACATCAATAGGCGAAAAATCTGTTTTCGGTGTGTTATTTTTAACCCATCTGGCTTTAAGCATATTTTTTACAGACATCTGATTTATTTTTAATTTGATAGAATGATATAAATAATAATTATGATTGAGTAAATTTATCCACTATTTTACTAATACCATCTTTTCAGATGATAATAAGATTTTTAAATTTAAGCAAATCTACTACATTCATATAATCAACAGACATATATCTTAAATTTTCTATATTTCTAAATGATTTATTTAGTACAGTATCATAGTCACTAGACATTATGATATTTCTGTTATCTTCAAGTGGTAGGTTTTTTAGTAGTGTGTATGCCGATTTTGTAGATATCTTATCTATGTTATATCCGTCTACTACACACACTCCATTAGTCTGAAGTTTATTTATGAATGCTCCAAGTACAGCTAATTTTCTTTGTTTTTTGTTCATTGTTTTTGACCAATTAATTTCATTGGTCGGTCCAAAAGCAACTCATCCTCATTTTCTTATAGGCGATCTTCTGTCTCAAGTTCTAGCATTACCGGTTCATTTCTGTTTGTAAAGTTTTCTACCAGATCAAGATACCTCAGCTCTAGTTTTGGTATGAGCATTGGACTGTCTTGAATTATTACCTTGTAACAATATATATTCATGTATAAGATCATGATTTACAACAGAATCAAATACCTTATCATTTAAAGTAATTGTATCTACTTGTTTACCATCAGCATTATAAATAGGTATTTTATAACTCATCTTTTATTTTTTATAATTAATATAAGTACTATATCTAATTAATATAGATATATAATATACAGGTTTAATGGGTGGATTGATATAAAGATAATAAGTTTAGATAAAGTATCACTTCAAAACCGTATCTCTATGTCATGGCACACTTCATTTAACTACTATAAATTTGCCATTGTCATCTTCTCGTCTATCTACTATTTGAATATTTTTTATAGTAATCTGATTGGATCACATATGTCACGCATGTGGTTGTCACTTCTGAGTTCTTCTAGGTTTTCTATTACCTTTGGATCACAGATGTCTGGTAAATTTATGACCATGTGTCGCGGGCATCCCATGTAATCCGAATCTTTTGATACCTCACTGAAATCATTTTCATTTAGTTATACCAACTATGTCTATAGCCTCACATGTTTTTATTTGGTCATAAGTTATTGTTTCTAGATCAAATCAATTGTCTGTTCTAAATTCACCAAGTTTAGTCTTTTTTCACTTGTTATATGACACAATTATAGACTCATAGCCATCAGTTTCTTTTGTTTTTTTTCTCAATAAAGATTGTTCTGGATATGCAAGTATAGTTACAGAAGTAAATTTGCCATCAAGCCAAAGCTTGGACATTTGCTTCTTCAATAAATAAAATCAACCTTTTTTCATGATATATTATTGTTTTAATTGGTATATGCTTTTACTAATAATTTATATTTTATTGTGTTATTGATAAGTATTAGAATATTAAATTTAGCTATCAAATGTAATATCCACAATACTTAATACGGCATAACTATAAATAAGTTTGATACTATATGTACATAGTATACACGATAACCTTAGAACACTTTAACTTCCACCATAACACCAACAGGTATAGAGATGTTCTGGAGACTCTCAACTGTCTTCATTCCAGTCTGTACGACATCTATCATCCTAGTATATGTAAATCTCTCATACTGTTCTCTGCTATCCTTATTTACAAAATGAGAAGTGTTAACTGTATATAATTTTCTTTTTTTTGGTAGAGGGATAGGTCATTTTATATCAGCACCGGACTTGGTAAGCAATGCAACTATCTTAACAGAAGAACTCTCCAACATTTTTACATCGAAAGATTTGAGTTTGATTCTAAGTTTGGGTCTATAAGTCGATACACGGCTCATCTTAGTTTTGATAGTATTTTCAACAATAGTATCACTCGTAACTTTTGATTTAGCGATTGTTTTTTTATTAGGAGTAGATTTTATTTTTGTTGTTGTAACTTTTTTAGATATTTCAGTATTTTGTTTTTCTCTCACCATATGTTATAATTATATAGATAATTAGATAGAGTAATGTCGTTATGTAATACTTATCATAAGCTATCTTGTATATAGAGTAAGTATTTTATCAATAATATACCTACACCAGCTGTAAGATGCAATCTGATTAACGTACATTTATAGTATCTTATATCATAAGAACAATAATAAATTTACATTATATCTATTATTGTTAATGTGATATTAAATTTAAAAAATTATGCAATAACCTTTGTCACCACTCATGCTCATACTGTCCTACCACCCTCACGGATAGCAAACCTTAAACCTTCATGCATTGCAATCTTATGTATGAGTTCTACTTCCATTTGAGCATTGTCACCAGGCATAATCATTTCAGCTCCTTTCACAGTAACTGTTCCTGTTATATCTGTAGTTCTAAAGAAAAATTGAGGTTTATAACCAGTCATAAATGGAGTGTGTCTACCACCTTCATCTTTCTTCAATACATATACTTCACACTCAAATTTGTTGTGAGGCTTGACAGTACCTGGTTTAGCAAGAACTTGTCATCTTTCTATCTGATCCTTTTCGATACCTCTAAGAAGTAATCAAGCATTCATACCAGCTTCACCTTGAGGGAATTGTTTATGAAACATCTCTACTCCAGTAATAGTGGTCTTTTGGACATCCTCTTTTATACCAACAATTTCTACTTCATCACCAACTTTTACTATACCAGTCTCTATCCTACCTGTAGCAACTGTACCTCTACCTTTGATAGAGAATACATCTTCTACTGGCATAAGAAATGGCTTATCCAACTCTCTTGGAGGTTCTTTAATCCAAGTATCTACAGCTTCCATCAGATCTATGATTGGTTTTGCTTTACCATCAACGTCAGTAGGGTTTTCTAGAGCTTGTAACGCACTACCTCTTATTATAGGCGTATTAGCACCGTCATAGCCATTTTTAGTAAGAAGATCTCTTATTTCTTCTTCTACTAATTCGATCATTTCTGCATCATCTACCATATCGCACTTATTAAGAAATACTACGATATTTGGTACATTTACCTGTCTAGCTAACAAAATATGTTCTTTTGTTTGAGGCATCGGACCATCAGTAGCAGCACATACAAGTATAGCGCCATCCATCTGAGCAGCACCTACAATCATATTTTTGATATAATCAGCGTGTCATGGGCAATCTACGTGAGCGTAGTGTCTATTGGCAGTTTCGTACTCTACATGAGCAGTATTGATAGTGATACCTCTAGCTTTCTCCTCTGGAGCACTATCGATAGAAGCATAATCTCTATCTTTTGCAAGACCCATTTTTGCCAATACTGTACATATCGCAGCAGTCAATGTTGTCTTACCGTGGTCTACGTGACCAATTGTACCAATGTTTAAGTGTGGTTTTGACATTTTGTATAATTATTTTAAAATAAATAGATTACAGATTTTTATAATCAATAGTGATAGTGATAATAAATTTGAAAGAGATTTCAAGACATTT
>JBDHUX010000059.1:0-5797 GCA_039809405.1 Candidatus Absconditabacterales bacterium | reverse complement strand
TATCATATATCTTCCATCTTCTTTACTATGGGATCGATGACATTATGCAGATCGCTTTTCTCCAATCAAGTGAATTTATGAGATATAAATATTTTTTTCATATAAAAACATAGCTATGTAGATAAATTTTATTTTAAAATAGTCTGACTATAATGTAGGTTTTATGTAGTTATTATAATTCTTCAATATATCTCATATCGGCAAAGTTCACACTACTGTTTTACGTCATCATATTAGCATGCCACATATACCATCATCTGATATCACAGGTCATCAACTCATTCATGATCTAGAGATCATATCATTATTTATAAGTAAAGATTGATTATTTTTGATAGCATCTATAATATCTCATATATTAGCCGACATAATACTAAACTCATTTCAATCAATAGATATAACTTTTTGCAAACCTCATAAGTTGTATCATGTATAAAATTGTCGCCTATCATCATCACAGATATTTCTAATATCATCTCCTATATCAAAATAATATCATCCAACCAAGCATTTTTTTATATCATTTACAAATTGGACTTGTTTATGATGATACAAAAAAGGACTATCGCAAACTATATAGGATAGATCTATATTTTTTGATCCAAAATCGTATATTTTTTTGGGTTTTAAAAGTATATCACCTATCCTTTTCTTAAATCTATATAATTTCTTATATATAAATAGACTATTTTTATCGGCAGAATTATCCACAACATGAGAACAGGTAACTACTACAAGTTTATCTTTGAGATCATCTATTATAAAACCAATTCATCTACTACCTTCTCTTAGTATATTTACAATAGGGAGATTTTTGTATCACTCTCTATGTCTATTTACAAACTCATGAAAATCTTTCTTGAGTTGGTCTTGGTCTGTGTTTGATAGCTTATAACTCTTAGGATAGTAGTATTTGTTAGTCATAGAATATTTTTAATAAAAAAATTATTTAAATTAGACTAGTAGCAATTAGTAATAAAGTACCTATTGTTGTCAATACAATATATCATAATATAAAGATAATATAACAATGAATGGCACAAACCGTTTGAATATAGGTATCAATTTTTTAATATAAAATCAGCTTATATTTATATCGTCATTATATTCAGTTATGATTATGATAAAAAAAAATTTATTAGTTTTATTACTTATTTTGTGTGTTATAGTGACATGATGCACAGTCAAAGATACAGGTATGCAAATATCAACTTGATCAGACAGCACTGGTACATTGGTATTTGAAAATAGTGGATCAGTACAAGATACTGCTATAGCGCAACCTGACAATAGTATAGTCAAGGTGAGATTATATCAGATCGTGGCCGATCCGGACAACTACACGTGAGTAAAGATTTCTATATGATGTGAAGATAGTATGTGATACTTTGATGCAGAGACGGATATCGATGAAAGTGAAAAATACACTAAATTGTTTGATCTCATAAAAAGATATGACAACGAAGATGGTTGATACATCAACTTCCGGAAATCCCAAGACATGGTAGAGTTCTATAGTTATGAGTTAATAAATAACGATAGAGAGTTAAATGTATACTTATCTGGTACTATAACTCTTGGTGGTGTTTGCGATACTCCAAGGATTATAGAGACCATGAAATACACTTATAAGTGATTTTGATTTGATGATGTGCACATATATCTAAATAACAAACCCATAGAGCAAGCATTGTGATGAAAGTGAGAGTAGTATGGAACAACAACGTCTGAGTAATGATATATTATATAAATTGCTAAATTCAGTATAATTAAATTTATCAAATATAAAAATAGTCTGATGAAAATAACTCTGAAACATCTTATTATGCTTTTAAATTATATTGCAGTGTGATTTGTTGCACGAGGCATGTGACATTGATTCTTTTCAGATATTAGTAGCATGATAGTGTGAGTAGTGTGATTTATATTGTTCTTAATATCATATATACTAGATCAAAAAATAAATCCTATATACGATGCTGATGGTAATATTATCAATACAAACATAATCAAAGCAATTGTCGCATCATTATTATTTCTAATTGGTATATCGTTTGTAGTATGATGATTTCAATACTTCTTAAACAATCCTTATGCTTCACTTATGATGATACCTATCTGATATGTATTATCGCTATGGATCTATCCGATCAAGAAAAGACTGTATCCAGTTTCACGATGGAAGATTATACCAATATGAATAGTTATATGAGGTCTATTGTATGTAGTACTAAACGGCGTGATACACACAATTCCCAGTAACCTATACAATATATCTTCTAGTTGATCTATGGTGCATTACGATTATATGCTATGAACGCAAAATATTAAAAAATCTGCAAAAAATTTACGATGACTTATAGATGGTAAATTTGAGCTAGGATTTTTGGTTGATTTACTAGATAAGTCATGAAATAACATAAGTAGTGATGATATGGATATAGTCTGATCTTGATCTATAAAAGCAGATTGGATGGATTGATATAGTGATCATGATATATATACTCACTGTGTAGCAATACCGGATATGGATTGATGTTGAGACTTCTTATCTTCATATACTTGAGACACTAGCATACCTAATGGCACAATAGAACCAACAATGGTTATAGACCATAGTTCTATGGTTAAGAGCGAATTAGACTTCCTTGCGCTCATGGTTCCACATCATCAAGAGGCAGTAGATAGTAGTGCAGCCTTATTAAAACGTCCGTCTATATCACCGCGACTCAAGCCTATATTGGAAAATATAATATCATCTCAGAACACTGAAATTAGATCTATGTTATGATGGCTAAATAAACGGTATAACGGTGTTGTCTATACTTGAGAACTTTATATACCTATGATGAGAGACATCTCAAATATATCTGACATACCTACTATAGAAAGTGTATATGTTCAAGATATGATATGACACCATCAATGAGCAATACAGATGGCAGAAAAAGTACTTACGCTGAGCGGAGTGCATGAAGAAGTAAAATCTCTTGCAAAAAATATAATAAAAGATCAAACTAATGATATATCTATCTTTGAAAGTATACTAAAAAGTATCAATAACGCTCATGATAACAATATAGGTACTGGTACTAATTCCACAGACTCAGATACCATGAGATAGTACAAATTTATTTAATACGGGCGATTAAATAGTAGATAAAACAATACGATATCTCCAATTCCGCATCTGCGGAATTTTTTATCATGTAAATCGCAGATCGTATCAATAATATTTATAGTAAAAAAATATTATAAATTTCCTCTTAAGTATGTATAAAAAAAATAACCTTAGATAAAATAAGTAGATATTTTAAAAAAAATTTATAACACATCTTACCTATAAAATCACAAAAAAGTTTTTATAAAGGATATTTTGATATAATAAAATTTTTATAATTATATGAAATAAATATTAAAAAAATATAAATATACAAATAACGGCTTAAATAAGCCATAAAAAACTATATGATTGACATATAGAGTTATATCTAGATAATTAATATAACCAAAAATACCGTCCTCGTATGTGACTCTCAAATTCAATATAAAATACTAAAAAAAATATAGTTTGTCAATTTTATAAACTATTGAAATAATATACTATTTTTGTTTTATATAATCAAACAAAGCAAAAAATAAAAATACATATCAGTTTTATATCTTGTAAGGGACATCATATACTTGATAGCAGTATTTTTTTAATTCTAATTTGTTAATTTAAATTATTAAGAACCTATGATAAAATGTCTTCTGTAATATGAAAAAAAAGTGTAACTGATGGTATTAAGTTAGATGGTAAAGCTTCTGTGTTTTATGACCTTTATGTCAGTCAAAAAAGAGCTATATGGTTTCCAGAAGAGTTACAAATAAGTCAAGATGTAATGGATTACCAAGCTCTAAATGATCAAGAGAGATCTTTGTTTACAACTTTGGTGGGTTATTTTGTGACATCAGAGTTGTTGGTACAAAATGTTCTTGGAGAGTCATTTTATCCTTATATAATAGACCCTAGGGTAAAACAAGCTATGACTATACAAATGTTTATGGAAGATATACATAGTGATTTTTTTGAAACTATATTAAATACTTTCTCTATGGACAGAGAATCTATCTACAACCTCACTACTACTCATCCATTACTAAAAAAGAAACAAGATCGAGTTGCTATAGCAGCCAATAAAATAAGTGTATCAAAGTGATGAGTAGATCCAGATACTTTGGAAGGTAAGAAAGCTATATTACACGCTATATTGCTTAGTTCTATAGTACAAGAAGGTATATTTTTCTACTCTGCATTTGCGTTATTTTTGGCTATGAGGGAGACCGGTAAGATGAAAAATGTATGTAATGGTATAGATTTGGTGATAATAGACGAGTCTTTCCACCTGAAACTTGGTATAGAGATAATACTTGCTGTACTTGAAGAAACTCCTGAAATATGACAAGATGCAGGATTTGTAAAAATCATCAAAGACACAATAGTAGAATGCACAGAATTGGAGTTGGAGTTTATAAAAGAAGTTTTTGTTTGAAATACTATATTTAACCTTAGTTTCAAAGAGTTGAGCGATTATCTAAAATACATAACAGATAGAAGACTTGAAGAGTTATGATTTGGAACACACTACAATATACCAGAAAATCCTATCAATTTCTTAAAAAAACAAGACCTAGTAACTTTACAAAACTTCTTTGAAACCACACCAATTAATTATACCAACTTCTAGTAAGATAATAAATTATTTATTATGTGTAAAATAAAACTATTATGAAATCGATAAACTCAGTATGTCCACCAACTTGTTGTGAAAAGTGACCAACTCCATCTTGTAAATGGAAAGAATTTTGCAAGGAAGAACAATGGTATGAATACCAAAAAGTATTGGAATGAGTAGAAAGCAAAGAAGCGATAAAGTTAGATACAATAAAAGAAAGTATTTTAATAACCACAGTTGAATTGTTAGAAAATTATTTTAGTAATAAGATAAGTCTATCAGAAGCAATATTTATAGCTAAAATAAATATTTATAATATAAAGAAAAAACATAATAACTTAATTGATATTTTTATAAATGAGATAGAGCCAGTAGTATCATTAGGTAATGAAAATAGTCCAATAAAGTGATATTGGGATAATCACATACACCCTGAGGTTAGAAATGTGCTTAACACAATAAAACAATTATGCTTAAATCCTCTATACTTAGAAGAAAAAAGCATAATAGAAGGTACAAAATACTAAATGGATTACATAAAAAATACAATATGACAAAAAATATATTACTACTTTGATCTATAGAGCTTATATGCGGAAGTATGTTTTCTTGAAAAACAGAGGAGTTTATCCGTAGGATAAAAAGAGCTATACTTGGCAAAAAAGAGGTGATACTATTCAAACCAGCTATTGATAACAGATATCATGAAACGCAGATAGTCTCTCACGATGGCACCAAGATATCTTCATATATAATACAAAAAACATCAGATATAGTAGATCATCTATCTAAGATAAGTAAAAAAATAGATGTGATAGGTATAGATGAGGCTCAGTTCTTTGATAATAATATAATAAACTTATGTAATAAATTAGCTGACGACGGCATAAGAGTGATAATAGCTGGTCTTGATCTAGACTTTGCTGGTAAACCATTTGGTCCTATGCCTTGGCTGATGGCTATCAGCGATGAAGTAATAAAATTGAAAGCTATATGCACAAGTTGTTGATCAAATGCTCACTATACGCATAGATTGTCTCCATCCTCCGACCAGGTAGTGATATGATCTACAGATATAT
>JBDHUX010000058.1:0-5915 GCA_039809405.1 Candidatus Absconditabacterales bacterium | reverse complement strand
TTATCTCGTCTTGATCAGTTGTAGATGATTGATATAAAGATAAGCTGTCTCGTTCTGATACGATCTCATTATATAAGTAGTTTGTTTTTGTAAAATAAGGATGATCATCTATAACTCACAACTCTAGGTGTCAGTATTTATTGGGAGTTAAATTTGGTAAGAAATTTTTGATATCCATAAAAAATACTCATACAAACACATCAACCTTTGACATAAGCGTGATCAGCTTATTATAAAGATTTCAAACTTTTTCTAGTTTGTATTTGTAGATAAAGTTATCCAGTATTTTTGGAAGATTTGAGATATCGTATCATGTAGAAGCAAATTTGAGATAAGTTGAGCTCCACCACTCATAATCCAAAAATATAATATGATGATCTTTGTAATTATCCTCTGATACGATACTGTATAGCCCAGCATGAGTAGTCAAGACAATATCATTACCACTATCAATTTTCTCTATCCTAGAGTAGTTAAATATCTTATAATCTCATGGCTGATTTAGATCCATTATAGACAGTCCACCATCTATATGAGAAAAGTATTTGACAAAAAACAATGCTTCAAATCAGCTGTACCTATCCTGTTTGATGATGTTTAGTAGTTTACGGTTATCTATTCAATTTCGGTTTTTAGCATAAGAGATGTTTTTGACTCAATAACTGTGTAATATAGACTTGATGATGGTAAGTTTTTGTTTGTGATTGGTAGATATGATAAGTTTTTTATTTAAAAATAATCTGATAAATTGTGATGGTGGTAAATTACCATGGTAGTATCTCTCACGGTCAGAAAATATCTGACTATCTTCATATCATATAGGATTATCTTTAAATTGGTATGGTAGGATTGGTGGAATATAAGTGTCAATATCTGAAGATATCGTAGTTAGATCTAAATCTTTGGACAGTTGAAATTTTGTTTTATCAAGTACATCTATAGTCTCACTATCTGTATGTTGCAATATGTATGGCAATATAGGAAATTTATTGGCAAGTGTAGATATCTTCTTAATACAAGTGTAAAACAGCAAATATGTGATAATGCAATCAGAGAGCGCATCATGATTGGAGAGTCTGGACAAGTTAAATTTGGTAAGTAGTCTTTGTAAATCATCACTATTTATATACTTCTGTTGCAAATGATCCCATATCACATCCAGACTATAGCTAGGTAGATAGTGAAATAGTGTCTTTGCATAAACCAAAGTATCCAAGCTATACTTGTATTGAAATTTGTGGTATTTTTGTAGAAATTTGATATCAAATCATATATTTTGTCATACTATGATAGTATCTTTATCAAAAAAATGTGATATATCAGATACTATCTGAGATATTTTTTTACCAGACTTAATCTGATCTGGCGTGATGCCAGTAGTATATGAAACTATATTTTTGAGACTATCTATATCGTATCACGGATCTATATAAGAGTTGTAATATCACAAAATAGAAAAATCACTATCGAAATGGACGATTCATATCTGGATCACATCATCTTTTTCATGATCCAATCATGTAGTTTCAAAATCAAGTACGATATATTTATTTTTTTTGTTTAGCATATCACAAGGTTTAATAAATAATCTTGCAAAATCAATACAGTTTATTATGAATAAGTCAGGTTATAATAAATATATAAAATCATTTATAAGTTTTAATGTATTAATAAATACTATCATGAAAAAAACTTGGATCGTTATAGTGGTGCTTGGTATTATCATACTAGGTCTTGTAAGTAAAGCACTATCGTTTTATGGGACACTAGTAAGTCAAGATGAAAGTTTAAAATCTCTCGAAGCGCAAGTGGGCAATATGTATAAAAGGAGAAAAGACTTAGTGCCACAAGTAGCAGCAGTTGTAAAAAATTATGCCCAATACGAGAGCGGTGTACTGGTATGAGTGACAAGTCTTAGAGAACAGTCGGCAGGATTGGATACACTAAATAAGATGGTAGCAAATTGAGATTATAAATCTAGCGAGTTTTCAAGTCTACTTGCACAGACCATGTGAGGTATCAAAGTAACACTAGAGAACTACCCACAATTGAAAGCTGATACTCAATTTACCAATCTTTACACTACATTAGAGTGATCAGAAAATAGGATCAGGACAGCCATCATGGACTATAACAATGGCGTCATAGTATACAATAAAAATATCAGATCTATACCTCGGGGTATGCTATTTTCTAGATTGTGATGATGGGACTACAAAGAAAGGATCATTCCACCAGAAGGCGAAGATGTTACACAAGTGCCAGATGTAGATGCTTTGCTGAAGTAAATAACAAACCTAAATCAAATTTATAAATAAGTCCTGATTATATAAAGATAGTCAGGGTTTTTGAATAACATGGAAAACAAACAAAAATTTGACAGACCGATGTGATGTGATTATAATATAAAAATTAGAAAATTTATTTTATAAAAAATAAAAAAATGAAAAGAAAATTATTACTAATCTTAGCTAGTAGCTTATTGATCGGTTGAATTTTATGATATGGATTGAGTGTTTACCAAAACAACAAAAACAACAAAAACGTAGTTTTTGATACTCAATCTTTATCTAATATATTTAATTGTAACACTCAAAGTGTCAAAAGTAATATCAGATATGGAGACTGTATATGACTTATAAGTTTATATTATAGTACTGACTGATATAACCGGACAAATAATGTAAATCATAATAATGAGTGGTTAATATGATCAAATCCTTGTTCTTGGTATGGGGTTACATGTGAATACAGAAGAGTTGTCAAAATAGATCTGCCAAGCAATAATTTGGCGTCTGAATTATCTCCAAACATAAGATTAATGACAAATTTGAGATACTTAAATCTAAGTAACAATGAACTATGTAAAATACCAGAAAGCATAATTTACTTCAATCATCTAGTTGATAATATATGATTGGATATATCGCATAATAATCTAGATATTAATCAGTACTCTAGTAATTTTACTAACTGGATGCAAAATAAATGATTTGAATTCGGTATACAAAATAGTCAAGGCTGTAATATGATAAATGTAAATAATAACCCATCTAATTCTGCTTCATCATCAACAAGTTCAAATGGTTGATCAAATAGTAATACAACTACTGTTATAAATGCAAATTGAAATAACAACTCTTCAAATCAAAATAATGCAGTTGTAACAAATCCAAATAACCCTAATATAGGTACAAATTCAAATAATAACTCAAATAATAACACTAGTTGTGATAGTTATTGTTATTTTGGTTGAGTAGACCAATATCACAAATTCAATTGTTCAAATATATCTACAATAACAATCCCATGAATTACAGCTACATCTGTAAGCAATTATAACTGGGCCATAAGTACAAGTCAAAATATAACCATAGATCACGGCAACAATATGGAATGAATGTTTACATTACCATCACAGTGAACATATAACTTTACTATAAGTTATAATAACAACATATTGTGTAACAAAACTATAATATACTAATTTATACAATCTTATATTAGAAAACCACAAAACCTCTCTTTTGGGAGAGGTTTTTAGTTATACTAAAATTATGTTAAAATAATCTGACTATTTTTACTTAATCAATCAGAGTTCTACCTTTCACTCTGGATTTATGCCTGTGATCTTTACTCTTACTTTCTGATCTATCTTATAAAAACTTGATGGGTTTTCACCAAATTTGAGTCAAAGGTTGCGAGCTCATGCAAGTCAAATCTTATCTTTGTGATATCTTACAAATATACCGTAATTTTCTATCCTTGTAATAGATCACTCAAACTCATCTCATACTTTTGGCTCGTAAGTAATCTCTTGGATGATCTCTATAGTCCTCTTTATGGCTTGATCATCCTTACTTGTTATCATGCAAGTTCCATCATCATCGAAGTCTATCTTTACTCAAGTTTCAGCTATGATCTTGTCGATAGTCTCTCATCATTTACCTATAACAAGTTTGATTTTAGCTGGATCTACCATTATGACTGTAATTTTTGGAGCACAAGGAGAGAGATGATCCCTTGGTTTATCTATGGTTTGGAGCATAAATTCCATTATCTCTAGTCTACCTGTATTGGCTCTTTTTATAACTTCCATAGCAGTGTCTACAGTAATTCATCTTATCTTCATATCAAGCTGTATAGCAGTAATACCATCAGGAGTACCAGCAACTTTGAAATCCATATCGCAATTATGATCTTCTGCTCATTGTATATCGGTAAGGATCTGATACTGCATAGGAAGTCAATTATCGTCTATTCTACTACAAAGTCACATCGCTATACCAGAAACTGGTTTTTTTATAGGTACACCTGCTGCCATAAGTGAAAGAGTACTAGCACACACGCTACCCATACTAGTGCTACCATCCGATCAAAGACACTCAGAAACAAGTCTAATTGTGTATGGAAACTCTTGTTTTGATGGTATCACATACTCTACTGCCTTCTCTGCAAGCCTACCATGTCATATCTCTCTATTTCAAGTTCATCTAACTCTCATAGCTTCATTAACAGAAAATGGTGGGAAATTGTAGTGATGTAGGTATCTTTTTTCTGCATCATCATGAAACATATCGTCTATCAACTGCACATCACCAGGAGCTCAGAGTGTAGTTGTATTTAGTATCTGCGTATCTCATCTCCAAAACAGACCATCTATCTGACAGTAAAGTGATCTTATCTCGTCCATTTCACGACCATCTATACGGATATTTTTATCTAATATAATATGGCGGTAATAATCTTTTACCTGTAATTCCAGTGCCATATTTACCTTTTCCCAAGTATATTTTGCTGCTAACTCAATATCATCTCTATTCTCAAGTAATGGTCAAAATTTGTCTCTGAGTCTCTGTCTATACTCTTGAAACAATAAAAACCAATCTTCACTAGATCATTGGAAAAATTTGGACATATCGTCATCGGTTACTACCTGTTTTACTTCAGTTTTTAGCTCGTCAGATGGGTAGTTATATTTGGCATATGAAGATAGATCTGATTTCTTATCTACTAGCTTGATAAACTCATCCTGTATATCACAAAGGAAATTTATAGCCTCTTGTCCAAAATCAAATGCCTTCTTCATACCATCCTCACTTATCTCAGATCAGTCCATCTCTATCATATTTACACTACCTCTCTTACCACTTACCAGTAAATTTAATCAGTTATTTTCAAACTCTGGTATAAGCGGGTTTATAATGAGATTATCTCAAATTTTCGAACTATCCAAACTATCTGATCAGACTCAAACTCTCGCTCCACTCACTGGTCCATCAAACGGTATACCAGCTATCATAGTCGCTATAGATCATCAAAATATCCCCAAAGTAGCAAGATCGTTCTCTCTGTCAAACGACAAAGGTGTCACACTGATAACAATATCGTTTATCATACCTTTTGGAAACATAGGTCTAAGTGTACGATCCACTATCCTACCATAAAGTACCATCATCTCAGTAGGTCTTCACTCTCTTTTCCTGTATGGTCATCATCATATCTTACCAACGGAGTGATTACTATCACGGAAATCTATAGTGAGTGGCAAGAAATCTTTGTCTGGATCAGGATTACGTTTCATAACTGCAGTCACAAGCACTTCGGTATTACCTAGCTTTACTCTCACAGCTCAGTCACTGTTTGGGGCTAATATACCAGTTTTTATGATAAGTTTTTTTCAATAGAAATCTTTTTCTAGCACAACTTCGTGTACTTTTTTTATACTGTAAGGCATGATAGGTTAAAATTAGTATTATTTAAATATAAGCTGATCTCATACTATATTTTTATGGTGAAATATCAATAAGTAAAAATAATCTGACTATTTTTTATATAAAATTAATGATAAGTATAATAAAACTTGCATTTGAAAATCAAATATACATTATAAAATATACATAAAACATAATAGA
>JBDHUX010000057.1:0-5932 GCA_039809405.1 Candidatus Absconditabacterales bacterium | reverse complement strand
TGGTGGTAAAAAACCATTATCTGATACAGAAAAAAGCACACTATACGACAAATATCAACAAAAAAAGATAAATGAGTGGGTAGAAAATTATCCTGAGGTAAGAAATACCAGCACAGATAAAAATACAGAAATAGAAAAAAATAAAACAGACGAAGTAGATAGCAAGAAAAAAGAGCAAAAAGAAGAGGAAGTAGAGAACAAGAAGAAAGAAGTAGAGAACAAGAAGAAAGAAGAAGAGAACAAGAAGAAAGAAGAAGAGAACAAGAAGAAAGAAGAAGAGAACAAGAAGAAAGAAGAAGAGGAAGTAGAAAGAAAGAAGACGATAGAAGAAGATCTATCAGAACCAAGTAAAGTAGAAACAGAATCTCATGCAAAAGAAATACTAGCCAAAGTAGAGCAAGAGATAGACAACACTAATCTATGAAAAGAGAAGATAGATAGTATATTTAGTAAATTAGAAAGTTGGTACAAGTGATTGAAAGAGTCTCTAAAATGAAACTTATCAATAAAAGAAAAAATAAAAAATATCATAGATAAGTTAGTAGTCAAACTATCTGCTATCAGAAATAAGGAAGTACAAAATAAGATAAACAAAGGAGAGATAAAGATGCCAGAAAATTTTGATAAGTTATCTGACATAGATAAGTGACTTGTCGCACAGGCAAATCTTATGCAAGAGCGGATACCATGATACAAGAAGTTTGCTGATTTCACTGATGGCAAATATATCTGAAAGGAGTGGCTAATAAGTACTTTATGATATATACCTATCATATGACGTATAGGTATAACATGATCCAACTTGATACAGGCTATTATCGGTTCATATTACTGAGCAAAAATGTGATTATGAACAAGGTTTCATGTAAGAAATACTTGGAGGCAGGTCCGTGATAGTGGTATTAGCAATATACCTGTAATAGGTGTAGTACGGGACATGTCCTTCAAAGCGAACAAAAGAAATCTGAACGATATGGTATCAGCTTATAAAAAATCCGTTGATCAACTGCACGATAGTTGAGTTAGTAAGGAGTTTGTAGATCATCATACTAAGATGTATGAACAAATAAGTTGAAAAAAATACACATATGAAACACCAAAAACAAGTAAAGATAATTTCAAAGACATGTCTATGTGGTGAGATGAGAGATATCACATTTCTCAGATAAAAAATTCTATTGATTATACTAAAATATCAAAAGAAAAATTACTACAAAAATCAATTAGTAACAATAATCAAGAAATAGAAGGCATAAAACATAAATTAGAAAAAAAGATACCATTAACGCCAGAAGAGTCTACTATGCTCAATAAAAATATTACTGGACAGGTGTATATATTACTTAAGGAAGCTTCAATAAATCATCCAATATGTAAGGAGATTATGGATCAGATAGGAAATGTCGGAAATGCATTAGATATTGTATCTGATGTTTCTCTTAAAAAAGTTGATAGAATTGTAGATAAAGTAATTAATGAGTGCGATGGGAAAGTGGAAAAAATAACTGATATCGTGAGAGGGACTATAGTATTTGATACTGTACATGATATGCAAAATGCAATAGGGCTGATATCGAACCACCCTAATGTGAAAAGATTTACCTGTAAAGATAGATTATGAAATGATATACCTTATTTTAAAAATTGTAGAGATATGTTAATTAATATAGAGTTAGAAAATTGATTTATTTTTGAAGTACAATTTCACCTACCTGAAATTTTGAAGATGAAAGATCCCGATCTGTTTAATAAGTCATGCCTCAATTCAAAAAATATTGTTACATGATCTACTATATTATCTAAGGATATATGTGATTTTGAAAAATTATGATTCACATGGAGTCGTATAGATCAAGAGATCCTAGAAGAAATCAATACAAAAAAGGAATGGAATAAAAAACTTATACAATATGGCGATCAGATAAATCTACATGAATTATATGACATAAAAAGAGAATTGCCTGAATCTGAAACACAATTTAAGAATGGTAATTATAAATGGTTGGAGTGAAAATGATTTAATTTTAATGATATATATCTATTAAGAAATAAAATAGATATCGTACAAGATGCAATTAATGAAACTGCCATAAAGAGGTATAATAATAGAACATGAGATAGATATGATACGAAAACATACAAATCCGTCTTGTAAAAGCAACTATTTATATTATAATCATACATAAAAATGCTTAAACTAAACAACAATTTTACTTCTTCTATTGATCCAATGGACAATAAAAAAACTTTTTGTAAAGTAGACTGAAAACTTATTGTTGATGATCCATCTTTGGGAATACTAGAATGGAATACAGCAATAAAGAAACGACAGCCTGGACCAACGATCAATTACTTATCTGAAAATGCAGAGAAAATCTCTCAACAGGATATAGTAACTACTTATAAGACGGCCATAGATATACTAGATCTATTAAATGACGACCAACATCTTCTAGCGAGAGAAGTGATTCAAAATTCTAAACAAACACTATATCCTAAGACAACAGAGCTAAGATTTTTGGATGATATTGAGAGATATTCTGAAGAAGACAGAAAGACTATCATGAAAGCATTGTCAATAGCCAAAAAAGTACATGTATTACATAAAAGAGATGAGTGATGACCTTATATTTCACACTGTATTGCTGTTGCAAGAAAAGCAATTGAAGAATGAGGAGATGTAAATGATATAGTGGTGTGTCTTTTGCACGATGCATATGAAGATTATAAAGGGAATAGAGAAGTATTCTATCAGCAAATTTATGAAATTTTTAATGAAGATATTGCAAATAGTATTGTAAAACTTTCTAAATGGAGATGAGAACAAAAGATTGACGATCAAGAGTATTTGAATGAATTATCTCATGATTTAAAAAATTTAAAGAGGAAAGGGTATGATAGGATAAATAATCTTGAATCTCTTCGCTTTACTAATAATAAAAAACGCAATACATATCTACATGAAACTATAGAAAAATATATCCCATTATTTGAAAAATCATTTCCTTCTATTGCAAAAAAAATGAAATGAATTATTAAGCTTTATAAAGAAAATCAACTATGACTTACAGGACAAGAAAAGAATACCTTGGAACAATTTAAAGTGCAATAATCACTTAAAAGTAGCTATTTGCGTCTCAAACGGTATAATATCTTATATTATTTTCTATTTAACCATAATTTGATTCAAGAAAAATAATTTCATAGATCTGTTATAAGGTAAATTAATTTTAAATCGTGATTTAATAGTTTTCTTATTTGTAAAATCAGTTTATTTTTATATTATATTATTTCATACAATACAAAATACGATACAGCCAAAATTTAAATATAAATTAAGATATAAAATAATAAAAATGGAAATATTTAAAAAATCGACCGAACAGGTCAAAAACCAAGTAGATGTGGACAATCTTGAAAATCAAGAGGCCAAGAGCTTTTTGGAGTCTCTAAAATGACTAGTATGACTAAAGGAGGATATCAAAGAGTGAAACAAACAAGGTAGTGATATAGAAGAGAAAAATACTGTAGAGTGACTAGACAAGAAGCAGAAAAAGATCTATGATAGATTGCAGGCTTTTCAGAAGTGGATGCCTATAGCCAAGAAGTATGTAAACATAACTGATGGCACTATACCTATGGAGACATTGGTTTGACTGATACCTGGTATAGGTGATATGGGCACATGAATTACCAATGCCAGCATAATGGGATTTTTTGGTAGTAGACTCAGCATGTGACTATGATACCAGTTCAAAAATTTTGCTATGCAGACTGTAGATACTTGAGTATGAGTTGTACCGATAATTGGAGATGTTGCAGATGCATTTTTCAAGTCAAATAGGAGGATGTATAGAAATTTTGTGAAAGCATACGATAGACTTATAAAAAAAGCTGAAAAAAGTAAACTACCTAGCAAAGTTATATCACAAGCCAAAGAGAAATACGACCAATCTAAATTGGAGTGAGGCGTAGCAAGGAGAATAATTGCAAACAAGATCGTTTCCAAAGTTGCATAAAGAAGGTCGGTCTCTTACCATATAAAAAAGTATCTAAAAACTTAACCAAAGATCATGAGGGTTAAGTTTTTGTGTATAATTATAGTAGATTTATATGAAGATAGTCTATTTTAGTGCTACCTGCAACTCTTCTTTGTGCGGTTTGACCAATCTAGCAAGTGGATAGGCAAAAGTACCAGCTATATCTTTGGTAGCTTGTCGGATAGTATTTCTGTAGTTTTTCTTACCATTTACGAGCGGTAGTTTATTTATAAGACCATTTGCACCAAACATAATAGCATCTTTTACCAATCAAGGCGAAGCTGCAACTTTCTGAAAAAACGACTTCCCAGCAAATCTAGTTCTGACATCTTGTCCAAATTGATCAAACTCATCAAATAGTCACCCGTTAAAAACATTGAATATACTAGATCAGGTATCTTGGACTAGTTTACTAAGATTACCAAATGTACGATCATAGAGCCGTTTGGTAACTCTATTTCACCTTACAGGAGTTTGCTGTAGTTGATTATTTGGAGTATTATTTCCTTGTGGAGGAGTATTTGGATTGGTCATTTTATTTTATTAATATCTAATTAAACTGTTCTATTATATATTTATTTATATATAAGTCAAGTCTATCTAAACAATCATGGATTATCAACACTATTTTGATCAGTTATATGATCCATATAATCTTTATCTCGGCTTATTTTCTTTCATCAGCCAAACAACTCAAGTAATCAAGGCAGTGTTCACGTGTATTGGTTGTTTTCAAAAAATCACTCTATAAGTACATTATGAGGATTGGTATATGATCATTCTCAGTTCATCTTACCATCTTTCCAATTTCACTTATATTTACCACCATCTTTCCATATCATTTTTCATGGACCATTTGGGTGTCAAGCTTTCAAAAATCACTCGTATATATCTCAGTTGGAGTATTGTAGTTTTCATATACCCTGTGGTTTATTGTCTACTACATCTCCAATATATAAACCATCCTTACTATCAATATTTTTTATAAATCATTTACCACTAAACTTTGTATCTCAGGCTGGGTTTGTACAATCCTTGTAGATCGTACCGTTTACATCAACATATCTGTCTTTGATTTTATAATCTTTTCATCATATATTTATCATCTCTTTCTTTTCTGCCTCCAACTGTTTTATTGAGTCAGCAATAGTATCTTGGATTACTTTATTGGAGTTTCTTATTTCTTCCTTAGCTTTTTCAGTTTCTATACTTTTAGTATATTGATTCAATGTGGCTACATCAATAGATTGATTACTATCTTGGTATAGATCATTGGATCGATTTCAATTAAATTTTATACCATGTTTATTGGTATAAGTTCATGATCAGTTCATCTTTTCATCCTTCCACTCTCACTTGTAGCTACTACCATCAGTCCATATCTTAGTTCATTTACCATCTATCATATTATTTTTGAAATCACCAAAGTACACACCGTCAGTAACTATCTTGCATCCAAGTCACGAAAATTGCTCTGCTTGATCTACGGTGCAATTTCTGTAACTTATACCGCCTATAGTTATAAAGTCTGGAGATACACCATTTGAATCTGTAATATCTATAATTTCATCGTTTACTTTTATCTTTGTCTGGTTATCTTCATATATATATCCATAAATATCAGTATCTGGTAGTACCGTAGTCGACTCTTTATTGCTGTCTTGCTGTTGATCAACTCAATTTTTATCATCAAACATCTTCCTCAATGTCGCGGTAGTTCTTTTTCACCGGACTAGATCTGGATCTTTATCGGCATGTGTACCAAGTTGTTTATTTCAATATAGTTGTATCTTTGCAAGAGTCTTCAGTGCATCCAAATCCTGAGTTGTTTTTGCTATATCACCATTGCCAGTTCTATCGTATAGTTTATCGTATATTTCATTCATAAAATT
>JBDHUX010000056.1:0-6153 GCA_039809405.1 Candidatus Absconditabacterales bacterium | reverse complement strand
TGATGGTTTTTAAAACTACTGTGGCTTACATCTGGTATGGGTGCATTTCTAGTTATAGTTGATAATAAAAGTGATTTTGGGGTTATGTTTCTTGCGACTATGTGACTTTTTTCTGGTATAGTAGCTTTTAAGAACTTTTTACAAGATTCCAATAGAGAGCAAAGTAATCTAGATCATAGTATAGATAGTTGAGTATCTTCATATATACCTTATATTATACTTTCTGGTATATTTTTTGCTGTATCTATGGCTAGTAAACCTACAGCAACTTTTGATACTTTGAATTACTTATTACTTATATTGTGATTTACACTTGGACCTATATTACTTATATGATTTGCATTGCTTGTGATGTGAGTACTTACCAAACTTGGTATGAATTGAGTTGGTAATTTTATATCATGATGATTTGATAAATATGCTTGATTTGGGCTATGATGAGTACTTACGGTATTGTGATGATTTATGTCTTTAAATAAGATAGTCAAAATATTGAAGTTTATACTTGTATGGTGAGTGACTATAGTTATCACACTTCTCGCTATAAAATGACCTATTGGTATATATAGAGCTATAGATAATCAGATAACTATATTTAAGCTTCCAAAAGAGATATTACTCTCTATAAATGATAATAACAAAATCACAGAATATAATACAAACACATGAAGATGACCTGATAAGTTTAAATTACTAGCTAGTAATAATCTAGTATGAGTACTCGATAGTAATTTATGATCTTCTATTACATCTTCTGGAACCGAAACAGGCGGTGTTCAAACTTGAGTTGATGCTACCAATAACGAAGATGTCGTAAAAAATAAAATAACCATAGATAATAATCTAACCCCTGCTACTTGTACACTTCAAGCTGTATGACTCACGTCTACTGATCAACTTGATGATAATCTGCAAGATTCTCTTGGTGATGCATATAGCGAAGATGTGTGAAGATATGTATGATTTTGACAAAAGAAGTTCACAAATCCTTGGTGGTGATTTGTATTTCCTAGTGGTAAGTGTATCACAATAAATAAATCAGCAAAGATTATATGTGAAAATAAAAATACCATAACTACTCTTTCTACCAAAACATGATTTGAATCTTTCTTATCCAAATTTGAATCATGATCTGAATGATATACATTACTTTCTAATATAGTAAATAATTATAATCAAGAGAGAGTATCTGACTACCAGAAATCTATAACAGACTTTTGGACCGATAAAGTCATCTATAAAGATGGCATGGATGTATCGATACCATATAAAATAGTTGTCCCTTTCAATGTCACATTTAACTGGTCGTTACAAAATTTGAGTTCTTACTATACTGATATAGGTATTGTGTGGCTTATATTACAACTTATGCTTATACTTGGTCTTATTTATGGTATATGTAGTAGAAACAAATTACTACGAACTACAAACCTTACGGCTATAATATGATGGTTACTTTGGATAGCTATATGATGAGGTATAGTGTGGTATGGTATCTGACTTATTACTTGGACTATACTTGGATTTGTACTTTACATCAATGCGCTTAAGTCAGACGATGAGTCAGATTATAATATATATCAGATATTTGTATGAATTATAGTGATAGTGTGACTTTTCCAGCTGGCATTAAATTTTATCAGGATATCATCACAATGATGAGCATGACCTTTTGTACAGTATAAGTTTTCAAATGGACAAGTTGTAAATGTTGATGATAATTTACAGCAGACAATAAAAAATAAATTTCCATATAGATGGAACGATGTGTATAACCTTCAATTTCCTCATTATAATAAGATATTAGATAAGATTAATGAAACCTCTAAACTAGATAATGTAGATCTGATAGCTGGTACTTATGCTCAGTACTGGATAAAAGACCAAACACAGATATATTGAGACTGATTGCTTTGATGACTTTGGGTGAAGTTAAGCGATCGAGATGTATGTAAATCATATCTAAGATTAAAAAATGAAAAATTTAGATACCTTATTATAGATCCAAATATTATAAGTATAGTTATGTGATGATGAAATAGTACTCTTATTGATAGATTTTTTGCTAAGATGGATCCAACCAATGGTAAGTTAATTGAAGATGGAACCATGTCCATGATAGGTAAACTTGTGAATCAATGATATGTATCTATGTACTATAGTAATAATCTGTGAGCAAAATATGCATATGAATTAGATAAAAATAATCTGATCCAAATATTTTGAGTAACTAGTGATAGTGATATTTCTATAGCTAGAGCTAGGCTTGCAACTGCAAAATACCGATGAAACTCTCAACAACTAATAGAACTAATATGACAAATATTTACATCTAGAATATCAAATGGTAAAGCATTGTGAGACTTGGCAGATATGTATGGTAAAATAGTGGATGAGCCAAAACTTATGAGTATAGCTGCTAAAATAAGTTCTTGATGATACAATAGCGCTAAGTCTGATGTAGAGTTATTGAGTCAGGATGAAAGATTTATTTTATTAAATTATTTAAGCGTACTTTCACAGTATAATAAAGACCCATCCTCATTTGCTCAAACAGCAAATCAAATAGCTTCACAGAGTATATGATGATGAAGTCAACTTATGGTATTCGAAGTAAAATAACTTACCCAATAAAACAATTTATAATTTTGATAGAATCTTATAGTGTATACTATAAGATTTTTTTAATAATATATGTCGGATAAGTACAATATTTGATATTCATCATTTTATCTGGTTGACATATAATTATTATATTATAAATATAGTTGCTATTAATTTGACGATAATATAAGTTATAGATATAATAAATCTGATTATATTTTATATATTTAAAACTTAAATTATGATACATAGATTTAGCAAATTAATATCACTTTGATTATTATTATTTTTTCTTGTAAATATCATATATGCCAATGATCAATTTGGTTTAGAATATGATATATCTGGTAATAAGATAGAAGATAGGGAAGTGTTTCTTAAAAAATTAAAACAATATCAAGAAGAGAGTATGATAGAAGTATACCAAAAATCAATTTTAACAGATGATAATGTGGCATCTTCAAATAAAGAGATATGAAGTATATATACTGAGATACAAAATATGCAGAAGAAATTTGACGATATAAATTCCATGAGAAATGGTATAGATAATAAGATACTCAGAACAAAAAAAACTATCCAATGAGTTATAGATAAGTTAAAAGAAACAACTATTAGCGCACAAAAAAGCCTAGAACAGATAACTTATTATACCAATCAAATTAATCAGACTAAAACAAGTCTAGAAAAGGTGAATCAAGATAGGATAACTGCCAAAGATTTTGCTGGTAAATTACTAAATATATTATACCAATTTAAGAATGAATATTATAACCAAGACCTTGTTATAGATGAAATAAAACTATTGGCTAAGTCAGAAAATATAGCCACAACTATGTCAGCAGAAGAAATTATGCAAATACTTACCATGAAGTTTGATCAATTACTCAAATTTATAGACCAAAAAGATATCCAACTTCATAAATTGCTCAATGATTTAGAATCTAATCAGCAAAAATATACAGATGAATTAAAGAAGTATAATCAAGAAATTCAAAATTTGAATGAGCAAAAACAGAATTTATTAGAATATATAAAGATATATTGAGAATGAAAAACTACTCTTGATACTATAGAATCAGATCTAACAAAAACTAGGATACAGTTGATATCTGAAGTAGAAGAAGTATTGAAAAATAGTAGAAAATATCTAGATGATAATAAGGAATTAAAGAAAAAATTGATTAGTAAAGAGACAAATGAAGATGGTACAAGATATCTATCTTGGCCTGTTTATCCTATACAAGATGTACAATGAGCATATAATAATTTGCAGTATGTGCAAAGATATGATAAAAATAATCTAGGTATGGATATTATATTACCACAATGAACTCCTATATATGCACCGGCAGACTGATATGTGTATGAGTTGATAGACAAAGATGGTATATCTCTAAATTATATAATACTTGTGCATAATTACTGATATAGTACACTTATAACCACCATAAATAAATTTTTTGTAAAGAAATGAGAGTATGTCCAGAGGTGACAACTTATATGACTTATGTGATGAGAAGATGGAACTAAGTGAGCATGATTTAATTCACCTGGTCCTAGGATCCACTATGAAGTATTTAAAGACTGAATACCTACCAACCCATTTGGCGTGACTGATTTATCTAGCGTAAAGAACCCTAGCATTATACCTGTACAATACGATTTGAAGGTATTAACAGATAAGTTGAATCGTAGTATAGATCTATCAAGTGTAGAATATATAAAATGATGAACTGTAGAAGAAAGAACACTAAACTACTTAAAAGAGAATTGATATCCTCCATTTGATAGTCTTGAACTCTGGAAAAAAGCTAGTGCTTGACATAAACTACCTACAGAGCTTGGTGTGTGTATTGCTGTAGCAGAGACTTCACTTGGCCGTAATTTTGCTTCTTCCCGAAATGTTTGAAATGTTTGAAACAATGATAGATGAGACAGGATAGATCTTTGATCCCCTCTTCAAGGAGCCAGTCTCATATTTAGCGCACTAGAAAATAAATATTTATGAGACTACTATACATTAGATAAGCTTAGTTGATATGGTAATCAAGATGGAGCTATATATGCATCTTCTCCAATCAATCGACAAACCAATGTAACCAAATGTCTTAGTGCCATACATGGATACTGGATACCAGACGACCGACCAGTAAGACTTCCTTATGAGAATTAGTTAATTGGGTTTATATTGACTCTCATCTACTATTTCTTGCTGATTTAGAGTTTCATTTACCTTATTTTTATCATATTATAAATTGGAATTTTGGGTAGCAAATGTTATGCACCCCAAAGAGACAGAGAGAAACTGAGAGATGATTTTCTACATATTTTTTAATTTTCCCAAGAAGAATTAAGATAGGTTGAAAAATCAAAATTATTGTGTTAGTTATATTTTTCTTTTTTTTGGTCCCTATCTTTACTCAGTAAAATTACTCTTCTTCGTAGTAATAACTATAATCAATACCTTTCATAAATATATCTCTATCATGTATTTTGTCTGTCAAAGCATTTTGTATTAAATGTTTGATTTTTGTATCATCTCTGACACTTTCTACCATAGCATTTAAATAATCGTCTTTGCTTATCTGACTCCAATCTACACATTTTTTGAGTCTTTTCTTTAAGATAAAATCAAGCCAAATCCTTGTTGTTCTACCATTTCATTCCATAAATGGATGAGCTATATTGGTTTCTATATATTTTTTTATGATATCATCAAAGCTACCCTCTGGCATTTTTTCGATATTTACCAAAGTAGATTCTAGAAATTCTGCACTTGCAAATCTAAATCATCATTTGGAGATATTTCTTTGTCTGATTTTCCCTGCAAAATCATATAAACCACCAAAAAGATATGCATGTATTTGTTTCAAACCTTTGACTGTACCTATTTCAAATTCGTTGATTAGATTACTCTCAAATAGCGTGTATGCCTTTTTTTTACTTTGTCCATCGATGGTGTTTTCACTATAAAGAAACCAATCCAAAAACTTCATCGCCCTATTATTGGGAAAATGTTTAGCCAATAAAATAACCCCATTGCTATCAAGCATATCAGTAATATATTTTTTTCAATCTACTGCCAATAGTTTCAGTTGGTTAGTAACACTTACCAACTCATTATTTTCTTTTTTGAGTTTTGTTTTGAGATATTTCCAATAATTACGGACTTTGGTATAATTATTTTCTTCATTTAGTATACCTACCACATCAATTACAGAAAACCACCATTTGGAATTTTCTTCATCCCAAATAGCTCTGACTTCTTTGTCGTCATAAAATCTGATAGAAATTTTGTGATCCACAGTATGTTTTTTTAATAATTTATATGAATATAATATGATACATATAGATTATAACTTGAAAATCAAATGTTTAATATACTAAAACTTCTCATAACTCCGCAGTAAAGTAAGGCGATTACAAATCAAGATTTATTAGACTAATGTAACCAAATGTCTTAGTGCTATACATGGATACTGGATACCAGACGACCGACCAGTAAGACTTCCTTATGAGAATTAATATTATATAAGGTTAAAATTA
>JBDHUX010000055.1:0-6212 GCA_039809405.1 Candidatus Absconditabacterales bacterium | reverse complement strand
CTACAACTAGGAGTGTTTAGAGTACAACTATTGCTACAAGCATCAGTATCTACTCCATTTCCATCATCACATTGTTCACCATTACTAGTACTACCATCCCCACAATAAGTTTCACTAGCATTACAACTTACATTATTACCACTATATAATCATTCACAACTCCAATCCCAATTATGAGTACCGCTATTGTAAACAAATCAACTCATAGTTCCAGTGTTACACAAGTTAGCAGATCATCAAGTCAGACTATCACCACTATTGTTGAAATCATATATGATAGATCAATTTACTGTACCACAGTCTCCGGTTATGGATTCTATCCCACTCCCAGTTATACTACTATGTACATTTGTTATGTTATCTGAACATATTGATTGTCATGAGCTATCTATATTTGCTTGATTTGTATATATTCATGGTGATGCTAGAATTTTTACAGTAAATGTAACACTAACTTTATCAATGATATTATTGTCTATATTAGTCCAGATAACTTGATTGGTCCCGCTCAATACTCATCAATTTGTGGCTCAAGAAAATAGAAGTACATCATCATCAAATGTGTCTATTATAGTTGTATTATCTCAGTGTCAAGTAAAGTTGATATCAAAAGTGATACTACTTCAAGGCGTGAACGGAAATTTATGTTCTTGTACTATTTTGGATGCACTAGAACTTACTATATTATCTGTTATGTCAAATCATACTATTACATGATTATTGGTAAAATTGGAATCTCAAATTAATTCATACCCACCGCTTCAATCGTCTATTCATACGTGCAATATACTTTTTACACTGTTAGATGGATTTGAAATACTATTTATCACAAACTTTAAATCTATTGTATCACATCATCAACTCACAAGAGTTGTATTTGATGTCCAATCTAAAAAATGCTGTAGTGGGTGATCTATAGTAGATCATATAGATCATCATGATGCAGATATAAAACCTAGTCTACTATCGTAGTTATATATTATAGTCACTCAGCTAGCTGTATCGGGTCAATTATTACAATAATTCAATCTATATGTAACTTCCGATCATAGTTGAGGCGGTGTTGTATTGATAAATAATACCTGGTTATATCAAGATAGATCATAATTTATATAGCTATCATGATAAGTTATATTTGCAGAAGCACTATTGTTGGCTCAAGGTACACTCTCTCAAGCTCGATTATAAACTCACGCTGTACAGTCGGTGTCTTGACACGATGCAATAGTTGCAATATTATTTATATTTTGACCACTCGTAAATCAATTGCCTACTATCATACTATATTTGAACTGTGTAACTTGGTTTGCTGGCAGATAAAAGAATTTACTAGGCATATTACCTATTCATCACTTCTGGAAATATAATATATTACTAAATGTATCATCATACGTAGTAGGTTTATATATAGGAGTAGTATAATGTCAATTATTGTCACAATTTATACTTGCTAATATATTATTATTTGACATTCATACACTATTACAAGACACGCTATTTATGAATTGTCAGAAATTTATATAACTACTTGTACCAAAATTATATGTACTACCAGACGTATATGACTCTCAACTTGCGATATTTATAGGTCATAACACATTTGTATTTCATTGTGCTAAGTCTATATATATATCATCATACGAGAACATATTGTATATATCTTGATAAGTTTGATAAGCACTGCTGTAATTTGATAGATCTATGTTTATATCTGGATATCATATATGCTCCAATATATCCATCAGTCAGCTTATCTTATTTTTTCATCATTCATAGTAATCAGAGTTATAATCTACTAAGTTATATATATTTGATAGACTTCCGGCGCTTATTGGTGCTTTCTTTAGTGCATACATCTGTGCGTCCATACTGTTATATCATGCTGCAGTGGCAACCGCACGGTGTGCATAATAATAACACATATATGCTTGATTATAAATTGTGGCACTATTTCGTGTATTTGTATCCAATGCATTTTGTTTGTATGCATACAAAGCGCTATATGTACTGGCTATTGCCAATGCTATTGATTCTGATACACTATTTCACGAAAGTATACTATTATCATATATCTCATCAAGATCATTGTATATATCCATTATATCGTTATAATTGGTGTTATACATACTACCTGAGTCGTATAATGTATGACATAGTGATAATCATGTAGAATCCCCTGACAATAGGTTGAATATATCATCTCAGGCGCCACTATTTAAAAATATCCAGGTTCAAGGATTACTTAATAATGCCCCCCCGTCCAGATCTCAGACTTTTTGCATATAATCTAGATGGTAATTTGGACTCTCTACCATGAGTTCGACATGATTTGTTATCTGTACACTATCTTGCCACTTTATAAACCTGCTACTATCTAACAATATTTTATCAAATACCATACCTTGTGTGTAATCATCTTGAAGGTAGACTCGCTTATCTTTAATTCAGCTATTGTACAGGTTGAGAGTATATACAACTTTGTCTCAAACTGTGACGGTGCCCTTATCTGCCAATTTTGATTGCAATATAAGATCATATGGAACATTTGGAGTTCCACATACTCAACTTATCATAGTTGCACCACTTTGATTGATTGTTATTGATGCATTATTATTTGTTATGTTATAATCATTTAAATCCATACCAGATGCGATCATCCCTGCATTTATTCATATAGATGCATGGTTTTCATAGGTTGGTGGAACTGTACAATAATATATATATGAAGGTAATCTGACGGTCATATCTATATAACTACTTTGTCAAGTAGACATATGTATACCACCCCACGATATACTACCCATTGTGTCTCCACTGATAAGTGAGGTAGGGCTATCTATAGTAAGTGGCGATGATCGATTTATGAAAGTGGCACCCGAGTAAGTAAAATTATCTGTTACTTTTATATCATCCCTTGCACGCCCATTATTTATAAATGACAATCTATATGTGACTGTATTTCATCATCCTTCTATACCAGATAAGAGTGATTTATTTATACTTAGGTCGTATGATGTTATAGAGATATTTTCTGTATCTACATTATTTAATACATTGATATCACTATTGAATACTATACTATTATAATTTGATATAAGTCGATTATAATTTTCGGATCAATTCATTGCTCGTGTTTTTACTTCATTTTGTGTAGATCATCAATTTATCTCATCAGTCAGTACTTTAAATCTCAATACAATATATGTACCTATTCATGAAGATAAACTGAAACCATTTGTCCATCAAATTATATTTTTCTCATCTGAGTACGACTGGGATCAAGCTATCCCACTATATATAACACTATTAAATTGCAGTACTCCTTTATCAAATTGATCTGCTATTCATATGCTATTTAACATAGTTCAAGAGTTGTGTACATATAGTGTATAGTATACATAATCTCATATATTATAATTTACTTTTGCATTAGAACAAGTCCATCATATCATATCGCCTCTGTAGCCAGTTATTATTCAATTTACTGGCGGTGGTCCTGGAGGTACACAGTTTCAGGCTCTTTTTTGTATCATAAGATCTGTTGCTGGTGGTGATACTATAGGTGCTTCTATAGTATACTCAGCTGTCACAAAATCGTGTTGAGGGTTGTCTATACAACTATATATCCCACCAGATAAGTTTGCACTATTTGTATAATCATCAAAATCATCTTTTGAAAAGTTTGCTAGTATAGATCAGCTTATAGTATTTCAGGTAGATTGAGTAAATGTCCAAGTTAGTGCATTACCTCATGTAGTAAAATTAGCCATAGAAGAAAGCAGGCCATCACTTTTTGATATGAAAGATAGATTATTATCAAAATTATCAACTATAGTCGCTCAAGTATTTATTCATCAGCTAAATAGCCAATCTATCTGGAAAGTGACTCCACTAGAGGTTTCACTTTGTATTGTTTTGGTTATGCTGTTTCAGTAACTATCAGATTCAGCATAGATATTACGAGGTATACTTATCACATTTTCAAACATGCTCAGTATTATAACCATCGATAAAATCGCCCTTACTAGTCTTTTTTTCATAATATAATATTATTATTCTAAATAATTAAATTAATTTTTATATTATATTTAACTTGTGATTCTTGGTCAAATATTTACAATGTCATCGTCCTATTCTCTACATATTAATTTGCTATAATATCAGACTATATTTATACCATATTTACAAAGTATAAAAAATATGTATCATAAGGTATTAAAATTCATAAATAAAATTATAGATTATCTTCTTATTTTTTTTATAAAAATATACCAAAAAACTTTATCTCCAGATAAGTGAATACTATCTTTTTGGCTCAAATGAAAAATATGTGCTCATGAACCACATTGCAGTCAGTATGCGATAAATCATATAAAAAGATACTGATGGGCGAGGTCAATAATTCCTATTTTTGATAGAGTTTTTGGCTGTGTACCATCATATATCAAAAAATATCATCCAACCCATTACAAAGTAGTTTTTTTTTCCTCAGCAAAGATAGGTATACCTTTCTTGAAGATACTTATGAAAGATGATAGATTTGATATAATCTGATTAGTTACTCAACCCGACCAACCAAGTTGAAGATGATTGCATATGCAACCAAATATAGTAAAAAAACGGACAAATGAAAACTATCCTGATATTGAAGTAAATACACCAAGTGGGATAAACCCCAGTAAGTCAAAAAGTTGAAAGCAATTTATCAGTTGGCTAGAAGAAAAAAAACCAGACTATCTTGTAGTCATATCTTACGGAAAAATTATCCCAGAGTCCATATTGAATATAGCAAAAATATGACCTATCAATGTGCATTGATCACTATTACCAAAATACCGTTGAGCATCTCCCATACAGTCTGTATTTTTAACCGAAGAAGATAGAACTGGCATAACTATAATGCTCATGGACGCTTGACTTGATAGTTGAGATATCATATCTCAGTATATCATACCTATAGATTTCAATGATACAGTAGAGGATACAATACACCAATTTGAAAAACATTGACCAAAATTTCTCAAAAATACGCTTATATCTTATGGCAAAGGGGATGTATCTCCTGTATCACAAAACGAAAGTATTGCAACTACAACAAATAAGATAGAAAAACAAGATGGCAAGTTTGATATATTTCATACAGACATCCAAACCGTTTATAAGAGATACAGAGCATATTATTTATGGCCAAAGATATGGTTCATATATCAAGACAAAAGATATATAGTTGAAAAATTAAAATTAGATAAATTGTTATTTGAGCATAATATATCATTACCAATTTTTACAGATAATACTATTGACGCACATCACATACACCCAGCTATAAAAGAATTAATTATCAAACCGGAAGGTAGGAAATCAATAACATACATCGATTGGCTACACAGTCTACAAAGTTAGGTTATCTATCACATACAATTTAAAACTTGATATACAAAATTATGTTTACAAAATCTATTATTTATAATTTATTAGATTGTATTTTTTAGTGTAATAATTTATATTTAAAAATAATTTATATTTGACACATAGCTAGTTGGTATGGTGTTTGCACAATTTAAATTATACAATATATACTAATATATTATTTATAGGTGACATCAAGAGATAACATTAAAATCAAATTTGAAATGAATAAAACCAATAACAAGACCAATATACTTGCGAAGATATTTATTGAAGTGATAGACCTAGTATCTTTTTTTATAATGGCGCTCGGTATAGTTTTTTTTATAAGATTATTTATCTTTAGCCCGTTTACTGTGGTATGACAGTCTATGGAACCTACAATACATGACTGAGATTTTCTTATAGTAGATAAACTCTCCAGTCTAAATGATAAGATATGATGAAAAAATAAAGTATGAAGCATACTCCCAGTCCTTGATAGAGGTGATATAATTGTTTTTATACCTCCACAACAGACTGAAGAATGAAAACACTTAGTAAAAAGGATAGTATGACTACCATGAGACACAGTCAAGATTCAAGATAATAAGGTCGATATATGCCCATCGGGTACAGGTTGCTATTTGCTTGATGAACCATATCTAAAAAAATGAGAAACCACATCCGCAGATCGTGGATTGGATACATTTGTAATCAGTGGTTGATATTTTGTAATGTGAGATAATAGAAATCACTCCACTGATAGTCGCTCTTGCTTTATGTGAGTATGATGCTATGAGTGATATAGTTATACTGTGCCA
>JBDHUX010000054.1:0-6324 GCA_039809405.1 Candidatus Absconditabacterales bacterium | reverse complement strand
AATCCAAGTAGTATACTGACTTGCAGAATTGGCAAAACTCACTGGGATAGATATGTTTGAAGGAGACAAAAGTCAAAATGTTTGATTATTTTAATTATAGTTAAAGTTTGAAACTATCGGTGAACTGGATCCATCGACAAGCTCGGAATGACAAAGTATTGTCATCCTGAGTGAAACGAAGGACCTTACTAATTACAAAAAACAATGAAAGATCAAAGTAAACTATCATCATACGACTTTATACTGCCAGAAGAGTATATATCAAACCAACTTGCAACCCCCACAGACCACTGCAAATTGATGGTTTACGATAGAAAAAATCAGACTATCTCACATAAACACTTCTACGATATAAAAGGCATTATAAATACAAATAGCATGCTCTACTTCAACGACACAAGGGTAATCAAAGCAAGACTTAAATTGAAAAACCATCTCTTTGTAAACTATAGGTGAAAACTATTCAAAAATAGAGATAGAGAAATGTTTTATGTAAAATCCATAGATCATGATAAGCATCTTTTCATAGTACATCCATGATGAAAATTTGTTGTGTGATCCAAGATCATAATCAAAGAGGAAGGCAATGGAGATCAGATATTGGAAGTCATAGATACGATAGGAAATACAAAAGTGATCAGATACGATGGAGATATATTTGAATTATTAGAAAAACATTGATCTATGCCAGTGCCACACTATATCAAAGACATAGAAAATACAGACCAATACCAACCTATCACGGCCGATCCAGAAAAATATTGATCTGTAGCGAGTCCTACAGCTACCTTACACTTTACACAGCAATTAATAAATGATATAGTAGACAAATGAGTAGAGATAGATAAGGTAACCCTCCATATATGACTTGGTACATTTCAAGCAATATATACTCAAGATATACACTCTCATGATATACACACAGAGTCTATCCAAGTATCAAAAAATATATTCAAAAAAATATATGAAGATAAACTCTCTGGTAAAAAAATAATCGCGACAGGAACCACTACTTGTAGGACACTGGAGTCTTTGTGACTTGCTTACCTACACCTTTCAACCAGTCAAGTAGATCTATTACTAGATAACAATGCCCATAGATGGCGGAAATCAAGATGAAAAAATATAGTAGATTATTATAGAAAATATATTAAAAGATATAAATGATATGAAGATAATCAGATAGTTTCTGATGTAATTTGATGAATTATGATAAATCCAGATATAGTAAACTTTACTACCAAGATATACATCACACCAGGCTATAAATTACAGATCGTAGATCAGATGATCACAAATTTTCATCTACCAAAAAGCAGTCTGTTTATCATGATATCTAGTATCATCTGACTAGATAAAGCACTAAAATGTTATAATGAAGCCAAGGAAAAAGACTATAAGTTTTATAGTCTAGGAGATGCTATGTTTATTGTTTAGAGATATTAATGTTCGTCATCAAAGTCATTGTGTCGTTCGTCGGATCAATTATCATGAGACATATCATCATATCACTTGATACCTATGTTATAAAGGTCATCAATTCTGAGAGTAAATTTCTGCACTCCATTGGATACGATCAGCTTTCATTTTTCAGGGTAAATTTTCTCTATATATAGAGAAGTTTTATCTAGTTTGTTCCAATTTATATTTTTATGTAGGCCTTTTGGTTTGATTTTGTCATCTATAAAGTAAATACGCTGTCACTTCTCAAGTCCATATGTATATAGTTTATTTTCAAATTGAGAGAGTTTTTTCTTTATTTCTGGTGTCATTATAGTTTTTCTTATTTCGTCTGCTGTATTGATGTATTTGTCTTTTTGACCAATCTTCTGGCTAAATCAGTCGATCACTTTGTTTGATACAAGTCTTATCTCTATAAAAAACTTATTTAGATCGGTGTTGCTAAAAAATTGCATAATCTCTATATCTCAAAGTTTTATAGAATACTTATCAGTATTGTAATCATATGACATACTATAAACATCCAAAGAAAGTATATCGCCATAACGATTCCCAAAATTTATTCATAAGAAAAATACTTCATCGTGTTTATTTGTATAATCTAGAGTGTCATCATATAAATGAAAAGATGATATTGGAGGAAATATATCCACAATAGATCATACATCTTTATCCTTTAGTAATGTAAAAAACTCTTCTCTCAAATCTATAACATACTCCCAATCAAAGTACTGAGTTAAGCCTAATTTGTCATACTGCTTCAGCAAATACCCCTTTAGTTCTTTTTCTTTATCGCTTGGATCAAAAGATATATGATGTGGACTTATAGATTTATTTTCTTTGTTATATCTGTTATTTTTGTTCATCAATTAATGTTACACAAATAAATATAATCAGATTATTTTATATCTGCTTTATCTAGTGTAGTTAGTACATCTTGTAGTTCATTTTTATGTATTATAAGTTGATATGGTACTTCCATAGGATCAAGGGATCGGTTGTCGTTCATATCTTTTACTTCTAATTTATTGTGTTGATTTATGTGGATGGCAATGTATCACAACCTTTGACTTATCCCGGCACACGGGACCCGATCCCAAGGCATAGCAACTCAAGCTTTGAGCAATACGGCATCTACTTCACACTTCCAAAGTTTTGCCATATTGGTACCTATGCTACCATTGGATATACCTATATTATTTCGGTATCATCATGGAGCAGTTATCTTATCTACTCGCATAGGATATTTTCTAATATCATCAAGGGTAAGCAATCTTTTGGTGTCTCTATCTTGATAAGATAGTATGCTATTTTTATGTGGGCTGTTGATATCCAGTCTATGTACAGTATTACTTCATGGACGATAATAATACAACTCTTGCGTCATCACATCTCAGACATAAGATCATATGATCTCATGATCAACAGTATCCACTACACCAAATAAAGTGCCTATGCCATCAGATTGCTTTCTTACAAGAGCTTTGGTGCCATCGACTGGGTCTATTGTATAATAGATAGTTTCACCATTTTGTGGAGATTTATGTAGTTCATTTTCTTCAGCGACTATACCAGCATTCGGAGTACACTCTGATATCATATCTGTATAAACCTTTTGAGCTGCATAGTCAGCAGTAGTTACTAGATCGGCGCCTTCTTTATAATCTACTTCTTTGTCATAAGTGGTAAATTTGCCTATCTGATCTCTTATCTCTCTGATTGCTCTAGAAACCATCTCTTTATGAACAATTCATATTGATGATCATGTCATACCATGATATAGCTTTTCCATGTGGATTAAATATTGTAAAATGATATAAATATAAACTAATATTGTCTGATAAATACTATTGACATAATAATCAGTATTTATAATTTTGGTGGTGATTATAATATTTTATATAAAAAAAATAAAATAAATCAATAAGATATTTGTATAAAAAATATAAAATAGTTTGATAATTGATTATAAAAATATAAATATCAGATTATCTTTTTATGTAGATAATTATGTAAATTTTAGATAAATATATAGACGAGAAATAAATGAGGAAAGTACTAGAAATATTGAAGAAGGTGATACTTCGAGACAAAGTATGGTTTCCTATTTTTAAAAATACTTTCTTATACTCAGCTTGGCACAGGTCCAATGGTATCATAGCCAAGGTAATATATGGCAACCCAAGTGCACAGATGTTTGTAATAGGCGTCACATGAACCGATGGGAAGACAACCACGGCAAACCTAATACACCATATAATACAGTCAAATTTGGGTAACTGTATCTTGATAAGCACAGCAAACATAAAGTTTTGAACTCAGGAAATATTTAATGATAGCAAGATGACATCTTTAAATGTATTCCAATTAAATAGGTTATTATCGGATGCAAAAAATCAAGGTATAAACTATGCTGTAGTAGAAGTATCAAGCCATTGACTAGCACAATATAGATTTGAGTGAGTATCATTCTCATGTGCAGTGTTAACAAATATATCATCGGAACATCTAGATTTCCACAAAGATATCAATGAATACGCAAACACAAAGAAGAAATTATTTGCTAATGTGCTTAGAAATAGTCTTTCTACAAAGTATGCAGTATTGCCAAAAGACGATGATTACGGCAGAAAGTGGATGGATGAAATGATATTTGATAAGATGATAGATTATGGTATAAATCTTAGTAGCACCATCAGATGAGAGCAGATAGAAGAAAAGATAAATAGTACAAATTATGATCTAATATATCTAGGCAAAAAGTACCCTATAAAGAGTTTACTTCCGGCTAAATTTAATGTATACAATCAACTTGCTGCTATAAGTGTGTGAATAGAGCTTGGGATAGATTTGGGAAAAATAACATCTAGTATAGAGAAATTTAAACCAGTAAATGGTAGAGTAAATATATATGAAGATAATCAGATCACTTATATAGTAGATTTTGGTCATACTCCAAAAGCTTTGGAATCACTGCTAAACTATGTTAACAATATTAAAAAAGATAATAATTGAAAAATCATCACATTATTTGGAGCTCCTGGCAAAAGAGATAAATACAAAAGACCTCTTATGTGAGAAGTTGTTGATAAGTGATCAGATGTAGTTATAGTCACAGAAGATGATAGTATGTCGGAAAATACCATCTCCATTATCAATGATATAATTAAAGGCATAAACAGAAAAGAAGGAGATAATTTCTTTATACAGCCTACAAGAGAGTTTGCGCTAAAATTTGCTATAAGTATAGCAAATCCCAGGGATATTGTAGTGCTAGCTGGTAAGTGACACGAAAGAAAGTTATACACAAATCATGGCGCTATAGAATGGAACGACATGAACAAACTGAAAGAATTTCTTGAGGAGAAAAAGAAAGAGGGTATTAAATAGACTTATATAATAAATAAATCTATAAATATTGAGTGATAAATATTGAGTGATAAATTATGACTGGCAATAATATGAATACACGCTTGACATAGGACTCAATAAAAAACCGTAATTTTGTAATTACGAGATCTTGTCATGTACAGATAAATTGGAAAATATTTACTAAATTCTGATGGGTATATATTTATATATGGCCTAGTATTTTAGATTGAATTTTTTTCATATTAAGTTCATTTTCTATATGACGATTATGACTATCAAGGTCTCATGGTTCATTGATAGGAACTAGATGGACATGAACATGATTCACCTCAAGTCACTCTATAACTATACCTATACGAGCAGATCAAGTAGCTTCTTGTATAGCGGGCGATAGTATCTTAACTACATCCATCAACTCACTATAATTGGTATGATCAAGCTCATAAAAATGATCTTCGTGTTTTTTGGGTATCACCAAAGTATGTCATAGGTGAAGAGGTTTCATATCTAGAAATGCATACACATAGTCGTTTTCATATATCTTATAACTGGGAATCTCCTCTGCAGCTATCTTACAAAAAATACAGTCTGATTGCATGGGTTTTATTTAGTTTTTTATTTTAATTAATACTTTAATTTATATAAATATAGTCTGATTATAATTTTGTATAGATACATTTCAAGTATTGCTTAAGGAAACGATACAAAATCTCATAATTTAAACAAAATATATCATCGTATCGTTTCCTCGGGGAATGCTCTTTGAAAGAACAAATTGGATTATCATAGTAAATTATAGTATTGATAGTTTAGAATCACTTTGATAGTTTTTCAGCATTTCCTTAAAATGGAAGATCTAAATCGTCTATCTCAAACCACCTATGAGTTTAGTCTTTATCATCTTGCAGATAGATATTTTCTCTACTGTAGTCAATCTTTGTGTCAGATCAATCAGCAATAAAACTATCTAAATCTTTTTCTATCTTATACCAATTCTTAAATGTGTATTTGTCGTTGTATCAGTATTTTAACTTATAGAGTAAAATAGGGATAGGTCATCACCTACCACAACCAAAACACTTATAAATTCATTTGGTTTTTGAGATCCTACACGATGGAGTTTTCTCTTTGTGAGATGGACATAGAAATGTATAGAAATTGTGAGTTTCTTTTATATCTTCAAGTCAATATTTTGATAAAAGTTGAGTTATCTTATTTTGACAACTTATGATATGAAATTTGTCATATATTTTATAATGGTATATCTTGTATATTGTTACTAGGTAATCTCTCGTGTCAAAACAGTGATGTCAATGCCTTACGATGTTCTCTAAAACTCGTAATATTATCGGTTTTCTGTAGCTCTATAATCTCTATTTTATCAAGCATAAGAGTATATGCAGTTAAAATAAGATGTAGATTTCACTCAGGTTGTGTGCATGAATAATACTATTGAGGTTTAGATAATTGTTCTTGTAATCTTTTCATAGG
>JBDHUX010000053.1:0-6693 GCA_039809405.1 Candidatus Absconditabacterales bacterium | reverse complement strand
TTTGGTGTCTTATGTATTTTACGATTATATAATTAAACTACAAGGTTCCTATGTTTTCATATATGTCCAAAAATAAACTAAAAATTTCTATAGTAGTACTTGTGGTTTATACACTAAATTATTTCTTAGGTATGCTTAGTGGTGTATGATCTTATACAACCCAAGTTGCTTATGCTCAAGGTTGATCCAATAAAAAAATTGTTAGTGTGTTTGTAGAGAAGGGTTTATATGAAAACAGAAAAAATGATATAGAACGATTTGCCAGAGATTACTTATGAAAGAAGATAGATGACTTAGATGCTATTTTATTTATTTATGACTGATCTTTTAAACCTGCAGATCTGGTTAAGATAAACCAAAACTTATACCTAGAGTGAAGCAAATCATCTGCCAGTGACATGGTTGGTACTCTAATTATATGAGATATACCGCTACCACTTGTAAATAAAAATTGATTTATATTTCAAACGGTCTATCCCTTAGTCGATTTTGTTAATCCCAAATTTGCTTTTGATCCCAAATTATCTCTATTTGATTATCAGTGAGAGTGAGATAGTCAACCAGAGATATGGCATAGTATCATCAATTTTTGATCAGAATTAGACAAGTATGACAAGTACTTTGACAAAATTAGACAATATGCTGATGATCCAAGTAGCATACTATGAAGCGGACTTTGGTATGATGATATCATTGATCAAAAGGCAACATTTGATCCTGATAATGTACAAAGCTATATAAATAATTATATATTTACAGAGGATATATCTTACAATAGATATACTAATCTTATGGTGGATGTATTTAATTTATTACATTATAGCGGTGCCAATGATCTATTTTCTGACTATGCCACTAATCAGCAAAATATACTTAATCAACTATCAGAAGAACAGTATTACAATAGCCCTGAGCTTGAAGAAGTTAAAGCTAAATATAATCAAAATATACAAAAATTTCGAAATTTGATAAAAAAGCTCAAATCACTACTTGGATCAAATTGAAGTGCTTGATCTGACGGTTATACAAGTGCTCTTGGTACTTTACCAGATAGTAGGTTTATCAATACCTTATTTCTACAGGCTACGGTTGAATGATTTCTCAAGTACTATATAGAACTTTATTGATCATCTTACTATGATCAAAAAGAAAAAAACATCCAACTATGATGACGATCTAGTGCAGATGATCATATGTCTAAACTTACAAAAGTAGACGAATTCACTAAACAAAAAATAATAGATTACAATGACAAATTGGAGATAGCATTGGATGATAAAATTAAAAAAGAAGATTATGATATGAATATAATCATATCTACTATTATTGAGAAATGAGAATGTAAAGGCGGAGGTCTTATTTGACCAGGACTACATCCAGATCCAAAAAAATCTTATGAAGTGTTTTATTTTGGTCTAGCTGCCACAGATGTAGTTAGTGCTAAGGATTTTGGTATATATCGCGGAACTTATCTAAATCTTAGGTCGATATGATGACTTCAGAAATATGATATAAATTCTTCATTGGATTATAGTCAGAATCAATCTCTTGGAGGCACTAGATGAGAAAATAATAGAGAAGTAGAAGCACATAGATGATACAATTTTTCACTTGCAGAGTATGACCAGCAAGAGTTCGATAGAGTAAAAAATCTGACTCCATATAATAAAATTAAAAATAAATTTAGAACAAAGCTAAGTACATTTGTTACGTACTATCGAAATGGGTTTACTCCACTAAATATAGATTCAAAAAATACATTAGACATAAGACTTGATATAACAAAGATGGACTTCAAAAACTTATGGAATCCATCTTTAGATAGAAGTCTATGATGATCTGTATTTGATATAGCTTGATCAAGATTAACTACTCCTGATAGAGTTGTAGGTATGTCTTTTGGTGTAGATAGTGAAGATGACGATAGCGGTAATGCGACTACAGAAGATGGATTTGATACTTCTGAACTTACTAGTATAGCCTGATATAGTGATAGCTTTCTTGGTAGATTTCAATTTGCTAGTGCTATACAAGTGGCAAGATGAAAGCTATTTTGAGATGGGAAAAAATGGGTAAAAGTTACAAAGCCGGCTATATTCAAATGAAAACCAAGGAAGTTAGCTAGGATAAATGATAGGGACTTTTTATACTATGATATTTTTAATACTGATAACTGGACGAAGAAACATATAACTTTTCAGCCAAGCTGGTATGATCAGTACATACCTATAAATTGAAATATAAATTATTGTACACAAAAAGAGCAAGACGATTACGAATCTGTCTCATATAAATCAATAAGCAGTGTATTTGAACACAAATCTCCAACATTTGAAGAAATGTTTGGTAAATATACATATCTATATAACTATAACTGAGAGGTACAATACAACTGTCCATTGGCAGTACAGGAATTATCCACTGGTACTTGCAATGGCATAAAAATCAATGTCGCTGATGTTGCTTGAATATCTACACTAGGCATAAATAGATCTGATTATGATATATATATAAGAGACAATAAATATATCATAAGTTGAGATAGGATATTTTTTAAAAATAACCTAGAATTTTCTTACCTAAATACAGATATATCACTTTCTAATTTAGATGGCAAACTTACTGGTATAAATAATAATACCATCATTCTTTATAATTTCCCATTGTACGGCAATGAATACAACTTGGGCGAAACCAAATTTAAATATAATAAAACAACATTTGACTGTGAACTAGAGGCCCAACCTGATCTTAGTCCTATGATTTGTAAGGGTATAAAATTCCAAATTAACAATAGAGATCACTATATAAATCAAGATTATTATACTATAAATCAGACTGGTAAAACTATAATATTTTACAAGTGAGCCAAGGTGAAAGTCATGAATCAAGATTACGATCTATGATGACTTGTGGGTACAATAAAGGGTACTACTATAGTCTGGTCTGGGTCTAATTTACAAGTATGATGAATGAATGAGATGACTATAGATAGACCTGTCGATAGTCCAAAATATGTGAATTTCCAGTGAATATGATGAGATTTGGTGACTTTTGTATACCCTGATTTTTATAAAGTAGATGTGTTTAAAAATCAATGAGGTAAGAAAAAATTAAAATCCATACCAGAGATAGAAGAAGCTATAAGAAGCTATCTAAGAGAGAAAGTGTCAGATTATAATAAATCATTAAAAGGACAGTATGATGCTAGATCATGACTATACAACAAATCAACTAATTTTTATCAGAATTTTGACCGAAAAGAAAATAAAGAAGTTTGACCAGAGAAAAATCTACTCGAAGTTTTAACTAAGCATGACTTCAAAGTGTCTCCACTGGTTAAATCAGATACTGGTATGTATCCTGTATTTTCTGGTATGAAATTAAGAAATTATCAGTACATGGAACAAGATTTCCTTATAGATAGTTTAGCATCTATGGAAGTTAGCTCAGGTGATGCCATATCCATAATAGCTCGTGATCTGTACTATCAAAATATTATGCGACTAGAATTACCAGATACCATATACAATAGCGCTCTTGATGTGATATGAAATATAGTATGATTCAATGATATAAATAACAAAATTAGATATATATATGATAATTATACAACTACTTATCACAATGATATCGTCAAAGATAAATCTGCTTATAAGTACGCATTGCCAGAGTATAATGATAAATGATATGCTGTATGATATATCAACAGTGATGGAGATGATTTTATAACATATGATACCATTCCTCCTATATTAAAATATATTGATAATCAGAAAGTTCTGTGATCTGCTATCAAACTAAGAACAACCAATGACAATAATCAGTGTGGTTCTATAATACCTCCTAGCTATCAAGTTGCACTTTCAAAACGACCAGAAGCTTTCAAATGTTGGTGGGAAAATGTAGATTGATGGAAAATAAAACTTAGGTTTGATTCGAAGTTGGTAGATTATTTTTCTAGTTGATGATCTGATTATATTAAACAAGATCGATCAACCTTTACAGATAATTTATCGGGTGAGCGATCTACATACAATAAACATCGATGATCTTTAATGAAAAAAGAAGACCCCGATATTTCTGCAGCTGAAAAATCTGAACTCAATAAGAAACTCAATTCTTTATCGTACATCTTCGATAAAAAACAGATTTCTATAGATGAAACCTTATCTTTAAAGATAAATTCCAGTATAGATGTGTGAGATATAAATATGAAGATAACTAGTAGCTGAGATAATTGTCTTGTTCGTCTTGATAACAGTAGGGATTTATGTGACACTTCGTCTACTATAAACCGAAATCCGTATAAAAAATCCTACGATATCTCTTTTAAATTTAGAAATAATTTATCTAAGTGAGATGGTATTTGAGTGACTAATGTTCAATTTGCTATATGTGATAGGAAGTGTGTTTATAAAAATATCCAAATATATATAAACCCAGGTAATATAGACAAACTAAAATTTGATACTCCATTTGGTGGCAATGATACTATTGTTGCTAAATGATCTAAAATACCAATATTTTTGAGATGATATGATGTGTATGATAACGAAATTTGAACTACACTTTATGATTTTAATATAACTACTCGTGGGCAGTGAGAATTCTTATTTGAGTGATCGAGCATTTCATCTATTACTTCCAATTCATTTCCAACGGCGTTTTTGTATGATACAAGAAAATCATCTATATGAAATGAAACTATAGATGTCAAACCTTCATGATTTTTTAAGGATTTATTATCTCAATTACCATCGCAGAGTTATACTATAAATATAATAAAACCTATCATAAATACAGATATTTCAGAAGTATCCATTAAATTGCCAGATGATCCAAATTACTACTACAATACCTTATCCACAGAAGTCTCTTTAGATCTAAATAAACTACCAAAGATCAAACTACATATCAACGACTTATGATCCAAAATATATGCCAATATATCCATTAAATCTGTCTGATGACTTGTTAAACCGTATATTATGAGTCAATGAGGACTGATCCAGTTTGATGATATTATTTACACATGAACAGAGCAAGTTATATATCTGATACCTACTTATATTGCTGGCAAAGACACATTACAGGTACAGATATGAGATACCATAAAGAATATACCTATAAATATAGAGCCTGGCAACCCCAAGAAAACATCTATTATATTAGACAAAAATGATATAAGGATATGAGATATAGTCAGATCTACTTTATTGGTAACTGATATACGATGAAATAAAGTGAACATCCCAACCAAAGTTAACTTTGGTATGTATGGAAATATATCATCACATTGACTTTCTTGAGATGCTAACAAGATAGACGTAAATAATGGATCGATTGATATAGATATAGTGTGAGAGGCCAATGGCGGTATATGATATATATTTGCTACTATAGAATGAGTTAATTTATCTGAGCAATATCCAGACTACCAGAAAATATTAGTCCAGAACAGAGCATGGGCAGATAGTGGGGTAAATATAAATTACTTATCTTTGTTTGGTAATGATTGGTGAGTGACTCAGCAAAATAAAAATAGCTCACCAAGTATATCTACAAGTATAGCGAATGAAGTTATCTCCAAGTCATCCAAAACTCTTGCTGTGACAACTCAGCTTATAGATGCTAAAAATATATACGATACGATTGTTGCTATTACTCCCACTGGACAATTAAGGAATTTTGAAAAAAAACCTATAAAATTACTTATGCAAGATAAGTGATATTATATCAAGTTGGATGATATATGAAATATATACCTGTGATCTACTGCTAGTAATTCTATAAAACCTGCTACAGACATAACTACTATATGACAAGATACCAATACAATATATTACACACCAGAAAAAACTGATTCTTTTATATATAGTAATATAGTATTATGATCCCAAATTCGTATTAATGATACGGTGGTATTTGATATATCTAATAGTTTTATATCTAGTGATATAGAGATCCGTTATCTAGATAATCAACCATGATGAGATAGTGTATGGGGAATATACTACAAAGATGTATTAGCTTGAAGTATGATAATTCATACTATTTCAAATTTATCAAATACTAGTACACTATCATCAATAAATAATGATAATTATAATTTTTGATCTATAAATGTGTGATGAGACATAAACCGGATATCTATATGGAATAAAGATATCAATATGTATGACTACGATAAACAGGTACCATCTATACAAGATAGTAAAGATATTGATTATAGTATATGACGAGGAGACTATTTCAAAAATGTGTCTCAATTTTCCAATGGCAAATCTGTTTGAGATAGTACTATATCTTATAGTTCCGAATATATGATAAATCTTGGTGATCCGACATTTACCATAAATGATACTAGTCAGATAATACCACACACTGACTTTAATTGATCCCTTGGTGACTTGACATACAGCGATCCTGACAATATTATATGACAAACTATTGATATAGATTTCAATAATGATGGAGATAGAGATATTATAGTTATATATAACAACTGAAAAATTGCTTTACTTTCAAATGTATGAGGTCGTTTTATAAAAATTGGTGACTTGATGTATATAGAGGATGGCATAAAACAAGTTTACGTAGGTGATGGTGATGGTGACTGATATCAGGATATATTTGTACATACCAATACCAATAAACTTAGATTTTATAAAAATTATAACTGACAAAGTA
>JBDHUX010000052.1:0-6936 GCA_039809405.1 Candidatus Absconditabacterales bacterium | reverse complement strand
ATCTATCATTACTAAAAATTTCCCTAAATCATCTAGATATAAGTTCTATAAAACTTGATAGATTTAACTTCTTTTCTATCTCTTTTGGTATCATTACTTGTTAGATTATACAAATACAATAACAATAAAAAACATTTTATTTACTAAATTATTTATTGTCAACTGAAATATTTGACAAATTGAGATGTTATGATTATAATTGAGTCGCTCTATTAAACTTTATTTGTATTTATATTATTAGATAATAAAATTATGCAAGATAATGGTATAGATGTCAGTATGGATGGTGTAGCTACACAATTAAACTGATCTGCACATAGTAGTACATTTTTCCACCAATCGCACTGACATAACAGTCAAATTACAGAAGATATTCTTATGAGGGGTGGTATGCAAGACAAAAAGCATAATGCAAAAACAATACATAAAAAGAAGTATGCTACATATCATAACGGGGAAAGGATGTATATCCCCAGTGATAGAGATATCCAAGATGCGATTAATTTTGCTATTATTACGTCTGATATGAAATACATATCTTTTACTAGATATGAAGATGAGCCGGTTATCGACTATATGAAATATGCTTGACTTATAAGATCTACAGAAGATGTATTTGAATATGATCAGAAGTTCCTTATAGATCAGGCAATAGGTATTCATTATATAAGAAAATATAGAACTATATGAAAAAGATTTGAAATGATGTTGCGCGAAAATCCTATGATATGAGCCGGCATAGTTTCATTTATAGCTGTACTATTTAGCTGAACGGCACTCCGATTTATAACTAGGATTTTAGATAAATTTGTGCGTATATAAACTTATATTTTATTAACTATTATTTTTGCCAGGGTTGTATTAAAACACTATTGAGAATATTATTTACTAATTTTTAAATGTATAGATTTGTAAAATACATCTTATGATTGATGTCGATATTGACATTATTCTCTATCACTACTGCACAAGTCCCGCAGGAATTTTTGCCAAATCATAACATAAACACAAATTGGGAGGAAATACTGAACACCCTTACAGAACTACAGGCATATCGTAAAACATGAAACCCTATACCCGAAGATATGTTTGGACTATTGTATAAAGATTTCCAATCTGTATTTCCATATTTTCCTAGTACTCCAAGCAATAATCTTATATACAAACAATGTGAATTGGTGACTCAGACACTTGCCTGATGAGTAAATGATCAAGATTATGCCATATTTATGACTAAATGCTTTGATCCTATATCAAACATACTAAAAGACATATCTTCTAATTACACTATCAAAGCTATGGTTACTGCAGTGCCCAAAAGTGGTAATGCTCCCCTTAGTGTAACTTTTGATGCTAGTAAATCTGAAGATCCTAGCAATGAGACTATACCAAATGATAACTTTTATCGATATTTTACAGATACGGATGGTATTACTAGAACTATATGAAGAGGTCCGATTGTAAACTATACATTTACTAAAGCTTGAAGTTATATTGTGCATACTACAGTTAGAAGTGTAAATAATAATAAGTGATATTTTGATTGATCTGTGGACACTCAAGTAGTTGTGTCGCCTTCAGATACAAAAATTAATATTTTGGCTAATTGAGTAAAACTAAATAAAGATTATCCAATCAAACTTTCTCTGCAGGAGTGAGTTGCTGGTATTACATTTGATGCTACTAGTACTATAGTTTCCAACGGTAAGAAAATTATATCTCATAATTGGAATATATCTTCCGCCGATAAATCATATAATTTTACAAAAACATTAGAACAGACCCCATGACAATTAAAACTAACCCTGCCAGATAAATGAGGTACTTATAATATTAGTTTATCTACTAGAGATAATACAAATGCATCTTCCAATGAGGTATTTACACTAGTGTTATCTGATCCAGTAGCCAAGATAAAGACTAGTACGTTAGATGGTACGACTAGCACTAATTTTGCTTTTGGTGGAGATACTAGTTATGGTGTTTCTAGTCAGATAGTTCAGTATACACGAGAATTGCTTGATGAGACATGAAACAAATTATACACAAGTCAAGAAAAAAATATAAAATATAATTTTCTTAATCCTGGTATTTACACCGTTAGACTCACAGTAAAGAATCAATTAAATGCCACAGATACTAGTTCAAAAAAAATAATAGTATCTTCTACGCCACCGGTGCCATGATTTACTATAACGTCAACTAACCAGCGAATGAAAGCATCAGAATATGTACTTGATGCTAGTAATAGTTTTGATGTAGATGAGTTAAGAGGTAATGATGCCGTCTCTTTTCAGCGATCTTTTTCAAACAATGAAAATGTAAAAATAATTGATTCTACAGGTAATAATAAGAGGGTTGTAGTTCAATTTGATGCTAGATGAACTTACAAAATACAACTTACCGCAAGAGATAGTTTTGGCAAAGAAGCAACTACCACTAGAGATGTAAATATAGATACAGCCCTTAGACCACAAGTAGAAATAAATCCAGTCGCTACTACACGATGAAATGAGATTAGTTTTAAAGTGACATCAAATAAACCTATTGTAAATTATAAGCGAGATTTTGGTGATGGTATTACTAGAACTACGCAAATTAATCAAATATCACATGTATATGATAAGGTAGGTATATATAAAGCTACTGTTACTGTATCTGATAAGGATCTTGATGAGAACTCTATAACATCCAATGTATTCATTTGAGAGAATGAAAAACCTATATGAGTTTATTCTATTGTTACAATAGACAATAAAACAATACTACCTACAGAAATTTGTGAAGACGGCTGATGATCTTATGACGCATACAGTATAGCCAGATATGAACAGATTATCATAGATGGTTCTAAATCTGTTGATGTAAGATGAGCTAAAAATAATTTAGATATATCATTCAAACCAAAAAATGATGATTTGTTTAATGTTAACCAACTTAGATATAAATTTGGTGAGTTGTGATGTCAGTATATAGACATGATAGTCGAAGATGGGGCTGAATTATCAGCAGATAAAAAGAGAATTTGGTTTAAAGTCAAAAATTGACTTCCCATTATGGACAATATATACCTCACATTCCCACAATATAGTAACGATGTTGGTATATGATTTTTCCAACAATCTCCACACACAGATCCAAGTTTTCAACAATTTGATCCCCTTATAGTAAAAGTAAATTTAGAGAATCCAAGAGACCTTGATGGCAATTTGAGTTATATAGCTCGATATTATTATAAAGCAGACGATCCAAATAGATTATTAGATATAAAAGTTACACCTGGCACCAATTATAGTGTTAATTTTGCTATATCCAGAGAAGCATGAGAGTACACATTTGGTGCTAAGATTATAGATAATGATTGATGAGAAGTTAGGTCTGAGGATATTATATGAAAATGACCATCTATATTTGTGCAGCCTAAGTGAACTAATAGTGTTGACATACCTATTGTGACTCTCCAGACGGATAAAGTGAATGCTAAGGTATGAGAAGAAGTCACTTTTAGAACAAGTGCAAAGGTTTTATCAGCTAGATCAGATTTTGAAGCAAATAGGATATTAAAATACGATTTTGATGGTGATGGCGTAGATGATCTTACGACTAAGGATGATGTTGTGAAATTTATATATACCAGTCCAAATGAAGATTGAAGGGTTTATAGTCCAAAGGTAAAAGTGCTCTACAGAGATAAAGTTTGAGTCTGATATTCTGAGAAGATTAGTATACAAAGGTGACTCAAGGCAAATTTTATGTACTTTCAATCAAATAAAAAAATTATTGTAAGAGATTTAACATATGGCAAAGATGATAACACAATTATAGAATATTGCATGGATGATAAAAACTGTGATACTACAACTATTAGGGGTAAAAATTTTTTTGAATATGTATACAAAAACTATGGTGATTATACGATTAAGTTAAAAGTTGCTGATAAATACTGAAATGTTTCTAATTTTGAGCAAAATGTATCCATAAAATCACCAAATAAAATGTATATAGTAGACCTTATGACAACGCCTCCGAATAAAATTCTGCCTGATGGGTATGAGTTAGATGTTGGTAAGTCTCTAGATAATCAGATTATATTAGATTTACAATATTTTGGTACATGAGAATGCTATATAGATGTAGATTTAGTTAATTGAGATCATGATAAGGACTTGTCGTGTAATCAGCTTCATAAGGTGGATGTATGATGACCTTTCCAAACTAGATTGATGAAAATATGGTATACCAATAGGAAATGATTAACTAGTAAAATTATAAAGGTAAATCTTATTGATAATACAAATATAATACCATCCGAGTATGAGGGAGTTTATGAACATATATCAGATATGATAAATAATTATGCAAATAGATCAGATTATATTAAAATATCAGAAAAACTTGCAGAGATAAAAAATAATCTATGAGATAAAGAAAGGACCACTGAATTGCTTATTGATTTGGCTTGATTAACTTCTGATGTAACTCTAGATCAACAGACTACGGCCGATTTTGATAAACTATATAGTGCTCTTGGTAGCGAGTGATTTAGGGCTACATTATGACTTTCTGAATATGAAAGACTCAAAAGAGAAATCACATCTTATACTACGCCAACTATACAAAGCAAAGTAGAGCAGTTGTTTAATCAAGTAGATTTGGAGGCAGATAAGACAGTTGCATATAACTTATTATCACAGATTTTACAGTTATTTGGCGATGAAGTAGCAAGAAATAATATTGTACCTACCGATTACGATGTGGTAAAATCTTATATATGTCAGATAGTTAATATAAAAGAAATACCAAATACAAAGTGCGGAACTACAAATAATTTATCTGACGACAGCGTATCAAATAATACTACTATAGACGGCAGTGCGCCTAATGCCAATCACGATGGTAAGTCTTTTATAAGTAAACTTATAAGGCGATTACTTATTATTATCGGCGTGATATTAGTCGGATTTATTGTACTTGTTATTGTATTTGCTATAAAAGCAAGATTAAATAATAAAGCGACAACTGATAATGCTATAGTACCTAGTGATGGAAATAGTAAATGATGAGATGAATCATGAACTGAAAAATAAAAGTATAAGATTTGCTATGGAGTATGCACATTTGATTTTATATAGTTTAATACTATTTAAATCTTATTCGCCTAAGTGCTAGACTGTGACTACATGTATTGTATTGGCTGAAAAAAATCACAATTACAAGATATACTGTCTTTATGCGATAGTAATACTCTATCGGTAGATGATGAGTGCATATGATAAGTTGTCTCGTCTATTTTTCTAAACCTGCTAAGTATGTAGTTATCAGCTTTGTCTACTATTCTTATATATCTCTAAATTTATATATCTCTACACCATTTATTACATTTTCATGACTCAATACTGAACTAGCATGAATTACCATGATCTTATCTTCTAGTATTATATTTCACTTAAACATCATCCTTACTATCTCTTTTCACATTTGTTTTATGTTGTTGTAATCAAAATTTGCTCATATCTTATATCACTTTACAGACCACAAAAGATTCAAATATCTATACGTATCATCATTTTTTGTAAATGCTATGATGGGTACGTCTGGCCTGTAAGATGCTATCCTAGATGCTGTATAGCCATTTTCCGTATAACATATAACAGCTTTTATATTTAACTCATTTATGGCTCTATATCAAGTGAAGATTATGTAATCATTGATTTCATATTGGGGGTGTATCTTTGCTTGGTTATAAGTGATAGGTTTTTTATTTACAAATTGATTATCTACAACTTTTTCATAAAAGGCAGATATTATATCTATAGCATCCTCAAATTCTACTATCTTATCGTCGAACATGAAACAACTGATACCGTATCAAACATATTTCTTGATTGTATCTTCTACTTGATTCCAATTTTGTTTTAATTTTATACTATTTAAAGTTAATATAACTGGTTTGCCATCGAGATTTGACACGTCTATTATTTGTTGTACCGTTTTTTCATAATTATCTTTTCATGTAATTTTTAATATATCATCTTCTGAAAGCAAAAAGCCATCCACATGAGGTAAAAATCACTCTATATTTTCTAGCGATGATTTAGTCTGTATTTTAATTAGTTTTTTTATATGCGATCATTGGTTTATATGTACATAATCTGAAACATTTTTTATATCTTCTATTGTGTTGATATATGGTATGATAATCATATTTATGTTATTTTTTATTCCTCGTACTATATCTCTTTTATCCCTTGCTGTAAGAAATTCAGGTCATGTTTGCATATCTTCTGTTGTTACCAGCGTGTTTGGTTCTATAGATATATCAGATAAAGACTGCACCAGTACATTGTTGTCTTTGTCACGATTGATATTAACTATATGATCTCAAATTGTTATCTTACTTATGTCTGATTTTACCGCAGATACATTCTCATGATCTATTAGTAACGCATTTTCATTATCTTCAAAACTTTTACTAGATACTATAGGTATCGCTTTTCATTTTTTTATATTAAGTGGATATAGGTTTCTAGTTCTGATTTCTCATCATTTTAACTCTAAGATGATGGACTTACCATTGTCCAACTTTGAGATCATATGAACTGATTTGGTCTTTGTATCATCATATGCACTATCCAGTCTAATTTTAAATAAATCTATATTATTTATTACTTTAGAAAGGACAGTTTCTTTTGATAGTTCGTTTCATATAGGGCATCATATCTTAACAAAGTGGCGTATCATATAGAGATATTTATTATGATATAAATTAAACTGTCTATTATATAATAATTTTAAGTAGAAAATTATTACCCTTCTTGCTTATATTTTTTTGCAATCCAGATATATTTTGTGTACTATTGTTATCTAGAAATTTATTGTTTTACATACATAGCCAAATGCACTATCGTCAGTATCTTTTATAACAACTGGTTTATC
>JBDHUX010000051.1:0-7141 GCA_039809405.1 Candidatus Absconditabacterales bacterium | reverse complement strand
GCCAGTTTTATAACAACTTAAATCCTATCATGCCAGGGGACGTAGTCCAAGCAGTCATTAAGTACGAGTGATGATACATATACAGTAATCCTTTCTTAGTTAAGTAAAAAACTCTTCTGTTTACTACAAGAGAGTATATTACCTTCATATAATCCTTACAATACTTTCCTGCTTTGATCTTTGGAAGTAGTAGTTATATAACCTTCAAAAATCTAATATAAATCTCCTATATTCTATACCTTCTATCCAAATTTTAATACCATCACTCCATCGTCATCATCAAGTGGATATATATCAAAAGATCGTTCGGGTCAAGATATCATATCGTATAAGTTACTCATCTTGTCTTTGTACTTGATAACATCATCAATGACTATAATTGTATCGCTACCAATCACATCTTGGTCAACTAATATCTGCAAATAAGTAGCATACTCACTTTTTTGACCATCCAAAAAAATCATATCAAATTTATGTCAGATTATATCTATATATCTATCTATAAAACTACCATAAATACACTCAAAGTTATATAGTCAGTAATGTCTAAGCAAAGAGATGTTCTGTTCTGTGTGTGACCAATTCAGATATCATCTCTCAAATCATACCGCATATCATCACCAATCATTTACAATATTGGATATAAAGCATAAACTAAAGCCATCCGCCGATCATATTTCTAGATATCTTTCTGGTTTATATTTGACCAATAATTCAGATAAAAAAAACTGAGTAGCTATAGATATACAAGGCACAGCGGTCTGTTTACAATTATTGTAAATATTTGAGATAATCTGATCTATCATAGTTAAATCTAGTATGAGTTAGTCGGGTACTTGTATATTTCTAAACTTGTAATATGTCTGGTGTATAGGTGTGTATAGTTTTATCAGTTCATCCCTAAACCTCACTAAGTCTTCAAGGTAAGCTACAAGTCATACATGTACAGGAAACCAAGTATATAAATTTCTTATAACTCTGAGGGTAGATCATACGCTCTCATTAGCCACTTCAAGCTCTAGTTTAGTACGAAATCACTCTTCTTGAACTATATTTATATTGGATCATACTCACCTTCAAGCTGTAAGCTCCATGTACTGTGTACTAGTAGGCACAAGGCTATTGTAAAAATTGAGAAACATAGTATAATACATTAGTTCATTCATAACTAGATTATTGAAGTCATTGAGTCCACATCATACCTTGTCGGATGTTATTTCTTGATTGCAATCAGTAACAAATGCTCCTTTTATAAGAGATCAAGTTCATTCTATCTTTTCTAAAGCAGTAAAGTCTATTATCTTAGTTTGAGCTAAATTTTGATTGAGTTTTTTGATATAGTTAGAGAGCATATTATAAGTGTTTGGATGATTACAATATCACTTATCTGTGTTCTTGTTTAGATAAATTATCTCCTTCCCATCGCACACTCCAAAATAATCATTACTAAAAAGCTGTATCTGTCACTTTATATCCGATAAGTCAGCAGAACTATTTCAAAATAATCAGACTATTTTTATATTAGTATAATCATTGATAATCGTATGGAAGATATCACTAAGTCGTATAGACATATCGCATCAGTTTAAATCCAGTGCAAAATTACATTTCTTATTGCTATCCATCCAAGTTCACACTCACTGTGCTTTTATGACAGCATCTGGTATATTCGAATTTATACCAAAGGTGGTATTTATATTGCGACAAAAAAGTTTCATAAATACGCTGTCTTGTGGACTATAAATATAAGTGTGCACTGTATCTTGTACAAATCATTTTTTTAACTCTGGATCGGAAAATATATTATTACAAAAACTTCTAACTATACCCCTTCTGTTTATATTGTTGCCAGCTATAGAGTAGTCATTGTTAGTTTTGAGATTGGTCGTAAATCTACTTATATATTCTTGGTATGTTAGAAATTTAAAGTCATCCTTCTGCTGTGAAAAAGCAAAAAATCATCACAATATAGTCACAATTAGCACGATGACAATCAATACCCACTTTTTCATAAGATGATAGTTATTATAAACTAAAGATAGTAAATAGTCAAATGATGATAAGAATATATATAAAGATAACAAGAAAATAATATTGAAATAATATAAAGATTTTGTAAGATTATGCAATCAAAAATAGCTAAATATAAATATCTAAATATAGATAAAATAAGTACAAAATATATAATAAATATAATAAATTATATCACGAACAAAAAAAGACTAATGAATAATTTCTGGAAAACTCTCATCATGATACTTATAGGTATAGTTATAGGTATGAGTAGCACAAGCATAGGTAACTTCATATCAAATACTTTCTTCAACCAAAACATACCATCTCTATCTCAAGATCAACAATGACAAGCGATAGACAAGTTAAAAGATGAAATATCAGATCTAAATACTGCAATATGACCAAAAAAATATAGTAAATTTGATGAAATATACGATATACTATCTGAAAATTACTACATAGAAACTGGATCTATAGATCGATCCAAGATGATAGAGTGAGCGCTGCACTGATTTGTATGATGATTGGACGATCCACATTCTGTTTATTTTGATGCAGAAGAAAATCAAAGTTTTAATGAAGATCTAAAATGAAACTATGATTTTGAAGGTATATGAGCAGTTATAAATAAAAGGAATAACAACATAGAAATAGCAGAAGTAATAAATGACTCTCCTGCATACTTTGCATGACTTAGGCCATTTGATATAATACTTGAGATAGATGGTAAAAAAACAGATGATATGAGCGTATATGATGTAGTAAATCTTGTGAGATGAACAGGATGAACTCAAGTAAATCTGACTATCTACCAATATAAATCAAAAAATATTAAACAATTTAATATAACTAGAAAAAAAATATCTATCCCATCGGTCACTTACAAACTACAAGAATACGATGGTAAGAAAATCTGATACATAAGTATATCTACTATATGAGAAAACACCGCAAGCAAATTTAAAGAAGCCATAAATCAGAGTCAAGCAGATCAAGTAAAGGGATTAATAATAGACTTGAGATGAAATGGTTGATGATTACTACCAGTTGCAGTAGATATAGCGTCTCATTTTATAGAAAAAGGTAAAATGATAACTTATACAAAATACAACTCCATACCTGATGAACAGTATCCATCATTATGATACGATGACATAAAAGTACCTACGGTCATACTTGTCGATGAACTAACAGCATCAGCAAGCGAGATCATAGCTCAAGCACTTCGTTATCACAAAGGTATCCAGTTGATATGAACCAAGACATTTGGTAAATGATCTATACAAACACTTTATGACTTACATGACTGATCTAGTATCAAATTTACAATCTGAAGTCGATACTGACCAGACTGATCACATCTAAATCATGATGGCGTAGATCCTGATGTCACAATAGATTTCGATTTGAAAGCTCGAGAAGAGAAAGCAACTGATAATCAGTTAGAAAAAGCCAAAGAGATAATAAGCGCTATGATAGATAAGTAAATACATTGATCCGAGTATATTTAATTTTAACTAAATATAAACAAAAATAGTCTGAGATTCTTAACCAGATTCAGACTTTTTTAACAATACAAAGTAATAATATAAGCATAATTGTAAATTTATATGTAATAACTAATCTCTTGTGTTTTGTAAAAATTAATTAATAGCATTTAGATAAGCATCTATATAGATATCAGACTCCTCACGAAGTATCTTTGATAAGTGTTGTACCTGAGCATCATCCATATGAGGCATAAGTGCAAGTCGCATCTTCTTCTCATCTTCAGGCATCTTGGATGACTGCAATAATATAATTACATCTTTCATGCTATCCAAAATTTGTTTTTCATTTTTCATTTTATTTTTTTTGATAAAATAAATATATTTAATATAATAGTGTTTTTAATGTTGTTATGATTTTATTACTTCTTACCAAATATATCTCATAAACTTTTCTTACCAGACACTACAGCCACTATATCTTGATGAACCATTCTTAGGAAGTCTATCACAGCTTGAGGATTTTTATCTTCGAGTATCTTTTTTTGTATATCGCCATCAAGTGGATATAGTTTGACTATGCTTGTAAACCAAGACTGCTTCAAAATAGGATCAGTAAACTTAGATAGTAGGCTATTTGGTATAAAAGTTGAAAGTGCAGTCAGTGTTTCAAATTCATTTTGTAAAGAGTATAACTCTGGGTCTTTATCCTTCAATCAGACAGTAGATCATAAATCAAGCAATCTTCATATAGTAGGAAATTTCCTAGCTATGAAAGACTCAAAAAATTCTCACAAAAAACCATGTCTTTTTTCTGTATTTTCTTTCACCTTTTCCTTTACTTCAGGAGTATTTAATTTTTCTTCATCTCACCCAAATAATCGATCCATAGCTCATCCGCCTGGCATAAGTGTACTTATAATTCACATAATAATATTTATAAATGAGTAAATAATTTTATAGTATTTATAGTTATATTTTAATAATTAGTGGTAATTCAATTAATCTTGTTATCTTTGTGTTTAGTCTATGCGGCTCTATCTAAAGCATCGAATTTCTTTGATGCAGATCTTATTGTCCGCCAACTAGATATAGCTCATAGATATTTTGATATATCTTTTTTATCCAAGTTATCATTATTTTGCAGAGAACTTATGACAGCAACAATAATTTTATCGGAATCAGATACATTTTTAAATATCGAAGTGAGGTCAACAGGTCATATAATATCTCTAATATCATTCACACTGCACCCTTTCTCAAGTTGTGATAATTTTGAAGACAATTCTTCTACCTTACCATAAGCATACTCTCTTGATTCATTTGATTCAAAATTTCTTGATATATCCTCTGATCTAAAACCATCCAGTTTAATCGTCTTAGTGTTACCACGATCTAATCTATCGTTCGTATCACCGATATAGTTAAATCTTTCTGTCATGATTTTTAATTTATATAAAGATAAATTGATTGTTATTTATAGTTAAATTATAATCATAGTTCGATCGCAAGTCAAATTTGAAGGATAAAAATAATAAAAATAAAGCAAAAAAATTTGCAAAATCTAGATTTATGTTTATAATAATTTGTATATAATTTATTTTATCGTAGATATAATGACAAAAAAGATATCACAATATATATACACAATAATCTTTACTGCTGTAATAGCTAGTGTACTTCATATACCAAGTGCATTAGCACAAGATATAAAGTGGTTTGACGATGTTGGTAAGTATTATTGAAATACAGACACCATTTGAACAGAAAATATACTAAATACAGAAGATCTAGATAATCCTATAAAAGCTTGAGCCAAAGACCTATGACCAAATAGTATAAACGGCATAAGTGATGACAAAAGTACCGATCGAGAGTGAAGTAAAGACAATGTATTAAAAATAATACAAAGAGTTATAAATTATGTGCTTTGATTTTTGGCTATGATAAGCCTAATATTGATAATATATAATTGATTTGTATTATTATTATCACCAAAAGATGAAAATACAAAAAAAGCCAAAGAAATAATTGTAAAGATAATTCGAGCTATATGAGGTATATGAATAAGCTGGATAATTATAAGTAGTATATTTTGGGTAATTGCAAAATTTGGGAAGTGATGATAGTTTATTAAGTAAGTTATAAAGAAAATATAATTTAGATAACATCAACAACAACAAAAAAGATAAAAAAACACATCAATTGTAGCGATCCGAAAAAGTTGCTAGATGGAGCAAAAGAGATATTCTATAGTTTATGTGCAATATGTTTTGATTAAAAAAGTTAATAAGATGATTTTTACAAAAAATAATGCGACTAAGACTGTAGTGATAATTATATGCAAACTGATAGAATAGATAACTACAATCATACACTATCCAACATATCTATCATCTTTTGTAGTTTCTTTTGGTATTTGAACGGCTCTATATCTAGTCCTATCAATCTTGCTACTATATATATATGCAATCTACTAGCATACACAAAATCAGCCTTTACAAATATATCCAAAAATCTATCCCAATCTCTCCAGTCCAATAGCTGTAGATCTATATCAGCATCTCACAGCGCAACGCACACTTTATCGTATACAGACATATCGTCCTGAGCGCCATGAGTTGTAAAGTAAGCAGGTAAGAAATAAACCTTATATCATCTACCACTATATTCTACAATCTTGCTTATTGTGGTATCAAAGTTGTCAGATAAAGGATTGGTATTGAATATAGCTATCTTTTCATCCGAATTTTTTTTACAAATATCAGATACAGCAAAATAGCTACTATCTACAAAAACTGATGCTTCTTTGTACGGTCGTGTAGTATGGATTACCTCTATAGATTCCTTATCCCTCAAGTAAAATCTATCAGTACATCTTCATATCAATCAAAAACATACACGATCAATCCACCTAGTAGGTTTCTGAATACCTCACATCACAATAAGTCTTGGCCTGCATCATCGCATCCATCAAAACAACTTACCAAAGAAGTAAGGCATAAGCGAAATAGTTCGATATTGGTACGAGAAAGGAGTCTCTGGGGTAAATATCTCCCCTCCCCCGAGTATATACGTGTCAGTCATAAATCAATACTTGATATCTTTTATACAAGATGGATTAAAAATATAATGTAGTAACGATCTGAATCCATGTGGAAGCTCTTGAGTGTATATCAATCTTGATCATGAAATATTGAAATAGCTGTGAAATCACCTAAGCCAAGGTATATTAGCAGTGTAGATTATGAGTTTTGGTGGCTTGGATGATGTATTATGATCTGATTTATTGGTTGCAAGTTCATCATATCTTGAATGGTAAGTAGTATCAATAAGTTTTATATTGCCTATAAGTATGAGTTCATCTCAGAAATTTTGATGTCCTCGATTACCTATAAGTGCTATATTATTTCACTGTAATTCAAAATTATCTATCATGGACTGGATGATAGGTAAATTTTTATCTTTATGATTTACAGGTTTAGTCATTATTATTATGATATAAATATAATATAAGTCAAATAGAACAAGAGATTATAAGATATTTTTGGCTTGAAATAGGTAAGATTTACTTGAAATTTGAGTTTGGTAGTTTATAATGGCGGTGTAATTATTTTTTATTACTAATTAAATTACAA
>JBDHUX010000050.1:0-7148 GCA_039809405.1 Candidatus Absconditabacterales bacterium | reverse complement strand
GATCTTATCCAAATTAACATAGAAGGATGAGAGTATAGCTTATTACCCAAGATACTTGAAACAAATCCTAATACATTTAAAACTATCCAAGTACAATTCCATGACTTTATACAATGAGCAAAAGAGAAAAGAGAAAATATACTCACACTACTCAAAGAAAATAATTATATAAAATGATTTTCATTCCCTTTTGTACGAGAACTTTTTATCAAAAAAAATTAAATGATTATTCAAAAAATAAATTGATGACTGTGAAACCAAATGTTTCAGTATGCGTATATCAAAGCATTATCGTTGCGTACTGGACAGGATTTTATGATTGATATTCATGAGTTTCAGACATACAAACTTCATAAATATTGCTTAGAATTTCTTACTATCAAGAAAAATTATGCAAAGACTAGTGAGATCCCTCGGTATGAAAGACTCTACTCGACCAATAGATATATCCAATTTCTTCTTATCAAACTCAGATGAATATGCAAAGCGATAAATCCAAGTCACTATACCGAGAAGCAATTCAATTTTGATCAAGATTTTATGGATGTTGTATCTTGATATATCGAGTGATACTTCCAAACGGAGAAATACTTCATCGACTATGAAGACGAGATTAGGTCAGATTTTGTTTTTGTACTACCTCCATCACAAAAGAACTGAGAGATGATACAAGTAATCGCGTGATGCAATAGTGTGAGTATCCATATTAGGAGGTGAGACTATCTACAAGGAAATAATCCAAACTATCATGGTATTTGTGGTCTCGATTATTATCATCGTGCTATCGATATTATCACATCTAAGATAGACGATCCAGTCTTCTTTGTGTTTTCAGATGATATCGAACGAGTCAAAGATAACCTCAAGATCGATAATGCTCACTATATCGATCGGAATACCGCTGAGACCAACTATGAAGATATGAGACTCATGAGTCACTGTCAACACAATATCATTGCAAATTCATCGTTCAGTCGGTGGTGAGCTTGGCTCAATAATAATCCTGACAAGATGGTGATTGTTCCACAAAGATGGTTTGCCGATGAAAAAAGAAATAGTAAAGATATTATACCAACAACTTGGGTAAAGATTTAATCAAACTCATATAAATCATGAAAAAGATTGCAATATTTTGGGAAAAAAGATTTGAAAATAATAATTTTTATAATACTCAGATAGATCTGAATCTTAGTCCTTTTGCTGCATTGGTGGATATCAATGGAAAAGAAAATACTCTATCTCTTGATAAGATTAACTGAAGAAAAGATAAGGAAGAGTTTGTCATTGTATGCATCAAACAACTCTGACTCTTTTCTCTATACGATTATATAAGACTATTTGTAAAGTATAGACACAACAAAAAATATTACATGATCCTAGAACCATTTGTCGTCGCTCCTTTATGATATAACAGACTGTTCCATCTCTTTTTTGATAAGATATTAACATGGAAAGATTCTCTCATAGGATGAAAGTATGTGAAATATATTCGACCACAATCCACTCATTGAATGATGACAAAAGCAAAGAGATTTGAAGATAAGAAGTTATTGACACTCATCAACTGAAATAAAAGTTCTTTTTGGAAAAATGAGCTCTATAGTGAAAGAGAGAAAGCAATTAGATATTACGAAAAAAATGCTATCGAGTTTGATCTGTATGGTAGGTGATGGGATTCAAAAAATAACCTGAGACAAAAACTATTTTGATATAAAACTTATCCATCATATAGATGAGAAGTAGACGATAAAATAGAGACTCTATCAAAGTATAAATTCAACATCTGTTTTGAAAATATGAAAAACACTCCCTGATATATGACAGAAAAAATATGGGACAGTCTCAAAGCAAGATCAATTCCTATTTATCGATGAGCCTCGAATATTACAGATTATGTTCCTAAGAGTTGTTTTATAGATTTTAGAGATTTCAATTGAAATTATGATCATCTCATACATTTTCTACAAAACATAACAGCATCTGAATATAATGGTATGATACAAAATATAGAAGAATTTTTAGAGAGTAAGAACGTACAAAAGCGATTTGATAAAGATCGAGCATCAAATTTTTTAGACTCTATATAAAACCATGAATCCACTGGTATCTATCATACTCCCCACATACAATTGACATCATGATCGACTGAGTCAATCCATCGAGTCAGTACTTTGACAGTCTTACAAGAACTTTGAACTCATTATCATAAATGATGCATCGACCAATGATATTGAAGCAACGATACTAAAATATCAACAACAAGACAGCAGGATCATCTATCTCAAAAATGAAAAGAATCTACAGCTTACGAATACTCTCAACAAAGGCATCCAACATGCAAAATGAATATATATCGCTCGTATCGATGATGATGATATCCGATGTAATCCTGACAAATTACAGAAACAAGTAGACTTTATGAGATCCCATCCTGACTATGGGTTGTGTGGGACATCAACTATACTTATCAATGAAAGTTGAGTAAAGATAGGAGAGACAAAAACAAGAGAAACTGATCAAGAACTCAGAAATCATCTCTTAATCAATTTGCTCATACGAGTATTATCATAAGAAAATCAATATTAGAGAAGGTATGACCATACGATCCATTTTTTAATAAATCTGAAGACTATGAGTTGCGATGTAGAATAGGTACTGTATCAAAATTTACAAATTTACCAATCTACTGAATTAAGTATAGAATAAACACACAATGAGTCAGTCAAAAAAACTATTGGAAGCAAAAGAGGTTATCATTTAGAGTATTCCGAAAATATAGAAAAGAGTATCCAAGTTTCTGGAAAGCACTCATACTAAGGATTGGAGATTATCCATTATCTGAAAAAATAAAAAATAGCATACTCAAATACTCCAAGTAATATCAATCTAACTATTTATTAAAAATAAGTTTCTATGACAAAGATATTAAAATCCATAATGTTGTGAATAAGATTTATGATCAAAACACTGATCACTAATCATGTTATTTTCTTCAAAGTAATTTGGCATTATATTATACAAAATGCTCTTCTCAAAAGATATTATACAACAACTATCAAATTTGGTGATATCACACTCTTTGGTCCCAATGAGCACTGATTTTTTTATACAGCAATAGAAGTTTTCCAACGAAAACTTTATAAAAAACTTATATGATGCAATCATATTCTGGATCTCTGATGATATCTATGAGAATCTGCAGTACGATTTTCCAAATATAATCAAAAAGTAACAGTAGTAGAAGCAAACAAGAGTAATTATGATTATATACTCAAAAACACTGACTGATATTCATCGATTGTGCCTATATATGGTGCAATCACACATAAGAATAAGACTGCTCTCTACTATGAATGAAATAATTATTCAGCTGGATGAAAGGTAACGACTGTAGTAACAGACACCAAGATACCAACTATTGCTATACAAGATGTTTTTAGTGCTGATATAGACGGTATCAAAATAGATATTGAATGATGAGAATATGATATAATTGAGTACCTCACTACAAACATTTCAAAGCAAATTAAAAAATGATATATCGAGTTCCACCATATACAAGAAAATGTAGAAATAATAATAACGTTTCTCTCTAAACTTGATAATGATAAGTACTCTTTACAGTATGAAGATATTTATTGACATAATATATCTAAAGATATTTTTTTGCATGCTACTATTGCTGTGGTTTATTTTGAAATAAAATAGATGATTTCTCTTTGTACAACTAACTATAATAAAGCACTCTATCTCGATCAGTTTTTTAGCTCAATAGATAAATACGAGAAGAAATACATTACAGAAATCATTATTGTAGATGATAATTCATCGGACAATTCATCTGAAATTATCAAGCAATGGATAAAGAAAACCGACATCTCAATCAAGCTTATACAACATAGTAGCAATAAATGACCAGCAGCATGATATCAGAGAGCCATCAGTGAGGCATCAAATGAATATATTATGATACTAGACTCCGATGATTTCCTTATCAGATCATCGTTGGAAGAAAAAATAAAATATTTCACTCATCATAAAAACTGTAAAATTGTGTATGGAGATGGATGGAAATATGTAGAACAAAACAATACTTATATCAAAAGTAATCTAAATAAGACTTTTTTTACAACGATATTTAATAGACCCTTAAAAGACATAAAAGAATATTTTCACACCAATATTTCTAATCTCTATGTACCTTGATGTTTAGTAAAAAAACAGTTTTTAGAATCTATAGGAGGATTTGATACCACGCTAAAAAGTAATGATTGGGTTTTGAATATTAGAATTTTTGATCATATAAACAACAAAGAAGAAATTTGATATATAGATATACCGTGCTTTGCCTATAGGATATCAACAAGTAATCTATCAAATAGATATGATAGTATGTCTGATCTCATGATATGAGTAGCAGAAAAGTATACAAATGGACAACAAAAAATTAAACTTATGTCTAATATATATTTTACTATTTGATTACAGTGTATTAGAAATTGAGACAAAAAAATGGCAATACACTATTTCAAAAAAAGCTATCAGCAACAAAAAGAGCTAAAAAAATGTATAGTTATGGTAGCAACCTTGCTATTACCTCATTCGATTATCTCATCATCTTTTATTCAAAAAAATGCTCAGTTAATCTATAACTTCTTTAATAATTAACTATTTCATTCCCCATCAATCTAAACGGCACTCTTTCTATCGTATCAATCCAACTTCCTTTCCCAATTTTCTGTAAAATTGGATAAAATACTTTCCTCAATCCTTCCCAACACAAAGCAAAACAGGCATACCACCGCGCATGTAATGCAAATAGCGTCTGGATATTTTGTTTTGTAAACTGAAACCAACAATAACTATAGTTTTCTGCTCCAGACTTGATACGATGAATAGTCAATGGATCATTGATATTGTAGATGAGTTTTTTTCATTGACACAATACTATTTTTTGAAAATAGGCATCATTCATATAGATCCTACCTTCTGGATACCTCTGCTCTCCTGCCCTAAATACTAGTGATGGATGAATAGTATAGCAGTTTGCTTGTCATAAATAATAATCAAAATATTTGTTGTCTCCCTCATATCGCATACGAGTTTTCGTCCCACATCAGATATATTGTTTTCAATGTTCTGATTCTAAAAAATCAATCTGCTTCTCTATCTTTCTGGGCATCCATAAATCATCATGATCTTGAATTGCAATATACTTACCCTGTGCATGGTCAACGAGAAAATTTAAACCTTTGTATGGTCAAAGTTTTTTTCCTGACTGAATGATACGAATCCTCTCATCATCTATTGATTGGATTATTTTGATGGTTTCATCTGTAGATTGATCATCATGGATCAGGATTTCGATATGCTCATAGGTTTGCTCCAGACACGACAAAATTGTCTGCTCTATAGTAGTAGAAGCATTATAAGTACAAATAAGGATGGAAACAAGTGGATGGTGCATAATCTAGCAGCACTAAATCTAGATAAATATATATTTCTTTCTTGATTGATTATACTATTTCCCCAATCCACCTGAGTGGATATGGTAGGAGTAGGGAAGGTAGTGTAATATTCTCATAGGTCAATTTATATCTTTTTATAAAATTCAAGATAGCTTGTGCTCTTATTTTATAATTATTGTTTCAATAATTTCATCGGAGGTAATGAATTGCAGATCTATCTGTGGATATTTTTCTCTAAAGAGCTTATATTTACTTTCTTTGATGAGGTTTTGTGTAAATTTTGCTTCATATGCTTTTTTCTCTTGAATGATAAAATCTACTTCATTCTGCTGTTGTGTCCTTCGATATCTGATATCATCGATACTATACTGAAAGAGTAACTCTCTCCATAATATATTTTCGTGTATTTGTCATTTATCACGTCTTTCTCTAAGATTTGTAAAATCTTTGATCAGTGCATTTCTCAATCAGAAATCAAAAAAATAAACTTTAGGCATTTTGGTAAGTTCTGCTCTTATATTCGTCCAAAATGGCTTCACTAAAGCAATAGAATAACTTTTTTGCATAATATAGAGATACCTTTGTACAGTAGGGACACTGATTCCAAATGTACTTGCCAATTCGCTACTATTGACTTGTTCACCAATATTAGTTGCAAGAGTTTTTAATATACCCATAAAGGTTGTAATTTGAGAGATGTTAGATTCATAAATATCCTTTTTGATATAATCTTGACTCAGTAACTCTAGTTTTTTCATTTTCTTGTGATGAGTTGGCAAAAGTACTACTTCTGGATATCATCAGTAGGTGATATATTCCAAAAATAACTCTTCAATTCTTGCCTTATATCCTATTGGGATTTTTTTCTCAACAAAGAGAAGTTCTTTGAGTTTGGATTCATGTTTAAACTCCAAAAATTCTTCAAAATCTAGGGTATAGATCTCATAAAGCTCTTTCCTTCCCATGAGACTATCTTTAAACTTTTGATCAATATAGAAACTAGAACTTCATGAGACCACTAATTTAAGATTGTTTTTGTGCGTATCATAAAGTAGTTTGAGAAAATTTGAAGGATCCTTGAGGTATTGTATTTCATCAATAAATATAATCTGATCTTTTTTACTATCAATACCTGTGATTTCAAATAAATTATAAGGATGTTCATCTAAGAGTGCTCTATAGGTGGTATCTTCCAATGTAAGAAAAAAATATTCCTTAGTTGTTATTTGTGTTTGAAGTTGCTCCAAAAGTGTGGTTTTCCCTACTTGTCTTGGTCAAATCAAAAGAAGAATCTTATTATTATTAAGTTCCTCTACAAGTTTTTGGAAGATTTTCCTTGTAATCATTTTATTATTATTACATAAAATTAAATCTATAGTTTAATAATATTGAATAATTATCAAAATGCAATAAAAATACAACTCTATTGTTATACTTTTCTTAGATAAAATATATAACTCTATCAATAATGACCTTCAAATAATCATAACAGTTTATATCTCTTTATCGTCATTTGGATTGTTTTCTCTACTTTTCAGATATGAATATGATAGGATTGTAGAATATAACGGAGGATATACATATAAGTCATATCAATCTTGACCTAATCAAAACTACTTGATTTATTATATCAAATAATTATCCATAAGCAATATCAAATTTGATACTATCATAGTATTT
>JBDHUX010000049.1:0-7338 GCA_039809405.1 Candidatus Absconditabacterales bacterium | reverse complement strand
TATACAGATACTGCTGGTAATACTTGAAATACTGTAACAAGGACTGTAAATATAATAGATATAACTCCACCAGTTATTACTCTTATCGGCAGTCCTACTATGACTATAAATCAATGAAGTGGATTTATTGATCCTTGATTTACATGTAGTGATATCGTAGATGGATCATTGACATGAACAGTATCTTGATCAGTAAATGATAATGTCCCATGAACATATACATTGCAATACACATGTGTAGATACTGCTGGTAATACATGAACAACTACTAGGACTGTAACAGTAGTAGATATGACTCCACCAGTAGTACCAAATAACAATTCATCATTTGCTTGATGATGAGGTTGATGATGAGGTTGATGATCTTCCAATATTGATGATAATAAAACAGATAATACACATGGTACAGTTATCACAACATGACCTATAGATCAAGCTATATTTAATCCTAGTATAAATAGTGATACATGTTTCTCTCCTATGGATAGACACACTATAGATCAATGAGGTATGAGTTCATATCAAAAGATAGCACATCAGATGCTTTATAGTTACTGACTTACAACTATACCTGGCACATTAGACTTTTGACCAAATAGAAATATAACAAGAGCAGAAGCAACAAAATTCCTAGTACAATTTGCTCAAAATGTACTTTGTAGACAAAAAATACAAACTTATGATAATAGATTTATAGATATATCAGATATACATCCTGATTTACAAAAAAATATTAAATTATCATACGAATATGGTATATTTTATGGATCAGAGTGATGAGTATTTAGACCAGATGATTTTATAACTAGAGATGAACTCATAGCTACTATGGTGAGACTTGTTACCAATAAATATGATGATCTAGATGGATCATGATGGGCGGATAATTACAAAAAAACTCTTGATGTTTTGAGCGATAAAACATTAGACAACACTACAAGAGGTAATATGGCAGAAGTATTATATGATTTATATAAAAATAATAATTATAACCTAGGAGATATAGGTTATATATTAGGCTGATAAAAAAGTATATGCTATATCTCTTTTATAAATTTTGCAATGTTGTCTCAAACAATTCTTTCTTACTCATATTATCACTGAAAGTATGATCTGCTCATGTGATAACAAAAGGGACTTGTTGGATAGTTTGTGCATAAGCTTGTGCTGGAGTCTGTAAGCCATGTTCTGCCGATATAATAACAATCGGTATCTCAATAGATTGTAATTGTCTGATATGTACTTGTGGATCAATACAGAAATCTTGATATAATTGATCACTGATATAGTGACGATAGCTATCTCACCAATCGATATATCTTCATAGTTCATCTTTATAAACGTCTCACAGTAATTCTTCTCAACCAATCGAAGCATCCCAAAGCACTATTTTTGCAACAACTACGGTATCAACATAAAGCAATGCCAATCACCCAAAACTATGTCAAATTAGGATAATATTCTTTTGTCATTGTTGTACAAAGTCATTGACAACGCTGTTGATATCTTGTATATTTTGATCTAAGGAGTTTGTTGTCAATTTTCTTTTGTTATTTTGATCTCCATAGAGATTGAATACAAAAGTAGAGTATCATTTTTTATTAAAATATTCCATTCATTGCGAGATGATTGGTTCATTTTTACTTGAAGTTAATCCATGTACAAAAACAATCACTCATTGAGAGTTATCAACTTTTTTATAGAGGCCATGTAATAAACTATTGATGGAAATTTTCATACTATTACTTATAGATATGGTATGATTGTAAAAAATATATCTCCCAAATCAAATTATAATACTTAGAAATTGAAATATCATGCCTCAAAAATCCCATTGTCCCCGATGTCTCTGATATCCTGATTATATCCGCTACCACGATACCGAACGAGGAGTACCGCTACATGACGAAAACAAACATTTTGAGATGTTGTTGCTCGAGACTATGCAAGCTGGTCTTTCTTGGTGGACAATTTTATCTCGTCGTGAAAATTACCGCAAAGCATTTGCAAAATTTGACCCAAAGGAAGTAGCGACATTTGATTATAATAAAGTAGAGAAGCTTATGCAAGACGACTGAATTATCCGCAATAGAGCCAAAATCAACTCAGCTATCTCCAATGCACAGGCATTTCTTACTATACAGAAAGAGTTCGGTAGTTTTGATCGCTACATTTGGTGATTTACCAATGGTAAAGTGATCGATAATTGATTAAAAACTATATCAGATTATCAAATAACATCACCTCTATCGGATACTATTTCCAAAGATTTGAAAGAAAGATGATTTAAATTCATTGGTTCTATAACAGTATATGCATGGTTACAAGCAATTGGTGTCATTAATGATCATCTAACTAGTTGCTTTAGATACGAAGAAGTGAAATTAAATTAGTTTGAGACTGTCTGTATTTATATAAAAATAACCTGACTATCTTTATATAATTAGGTTTTATGTTAATTTGATTTGTGAAATTTACAATCTACTAACTAACTGGTAGAGCTTCACAGACCATGCCGTCTTTGTCGCCATCAAGTCAGTAGATGTCAAGACTTTTTACTTTATCCTTGCCTCATATATGACTATTTGCACGAGATATCTTATCTGCACAGTATTCATACTTGGCTTGAGCTTGCGATTGAGTCGTAAAATCAGCACAGTTTAAATTATCACTAGCGCACTCAGATCATATTATCTTTACTCATTTTCTTGTTTCCACTCTTGACTGCTCAAATGATCCAGTTTTCATCAGAGTACCTATATCCAAGTCGTAATCAGCTATATGTAATCATAAAGCTATGCCGACGAGTACTATTAGTACCAATATCAGACCTTTCATCTTTCACCAAAAAAATAACATACCAAGTAAGATAAGAAGCAGTACGACAAGTATTATAGTGCGGACATTTCTGTTGTATCTGTATTTTTGGATCGTCTCTCTGATCTCTGACATATTGCAATTTATTAAATAATAAATAATACTATCCATATTATCGATCGCATATTATTCTTTTCACTTATCAAATCAAATTATTTTTATATTTTTATAGAACACATTTACGATCCATATAAAACCCAATTTATAAATATTAAATACTGCATGAAACTACTAAATTACATATTTAATAACAATCTTACTAAACGATGATTTTTTTGGAGACTACGAATTGGTATCTTTGTGTCGTGATTTGTTGCACTAGTTGTGTTTATACTGATGATAAGTCGCTTGGCTACACCAGAGAGGATGTCCTATGTAGCAGATAAGATAGGTCTCCAGATAAGTAAAAGTATTGATACAGATGAGATAAGCAGATTATTTTGATCTGGAGGGTTTATATCTATAAGTAATAATGGAATCGATAGCAATATAAATTGAATTATGTTTGAGGGTGGACTCATAAATGCAGATATAGATTGAGTCATACTCCAAGACGGTGTTCTAAATATAAATATAGATGGTAGTTGTGATGATTTTTTTGTACAAAATAAACAATGAGTATCTATAATAAAAAGTTGACTTTGTATTGCAGGTGATGAAGATATGTGAAATAAATTTATATCTACATCAGAAATCATGTCCGGCATAGATTTACTATCAGACTATATAGATAATTTATGAGGGTGATTTCCTGATTTTTTAAGCTCTTATCCTGGGGTAAATTCTATACTAAGAGATGATACTATATACCTAGATACTTCCAAGATATCATCAATCATTGAGTCAGAGATAACAAGTATCATTACAGATAAAACATTTATACTTATGGCACTAGATCATATCAAGTCTTTATTTCCACTATTTTCTGCTATCTCAACTATTGGACGGATATTTTTATCGTTTCTAATTACTACTATTGTATCTATTGTACTTCTTTTATATACTTTTGTCACTTGGGTAGTGTGATTATTTTTTTCTCATCCAAACTTAACTTATAATAAGTCATTTTCTATTAGCTGGTTACCGTTTTTGATCGTATTTGTGATGTTGTGACGACTACCATATACATTGATTTTATTTATAATAGTTATGATCTGATTATTTTATCGGAGCAAAAGCAGTAAAGATGAAGATAGGCAGAACAATAATTTGTCCGATATGATAAACAAGTAAATTGGATTTATATTTGTTTGATGTGACTAACTTATATACTTATACATTTCTTTAACCTTGATTTACTATAGAGATTGGATATATACTAGATATCGGATGATTGTAAATTTTAACGATATGAAAATTTTCCGTAGCAACAATTTAATCTTATTTATTATGCTAATAAAATAGATAATATGAGAAGTCTAGATAATCAAGTTTTAAAATTACTCTCAAACAACGATGTCACATTTTTTATTCCACCCTACCAGAGAAATTATGAATGGGGTCAAGAGATGTGTGAAATTTTATTTGAAGATATTGAGAAAGTGGCCAATAACACTACTCAACATTTTTTTGGCACAATTATATATTACGCAGAAAGTACAATTTTAGGGGAACCTGATAAATATATTTTGGTTGATGGACAGCAAAGACTAACAACTACAATGTTATTTTTGATAGCTGCTCGTGACTGCATTACAGATGATTCATTAAGAAATACTATTGACTCGAAGTATTTGAAAAACAATAACGTCAGTGGCGATGTGGAATACAAGATCAAATTAAAGCAAGTTGAATCTGATTGGAAAGTATACAAGAATATTATTTTAGGCGGACATTTGGATGATGACGATAAGAATTCAGCAGTATTTCTAAATTATAAGTTTTTTAAGTCAAAATTGGAAAAAATCGGACAAGAAAAAATTAGAAACTTAATTGAAAAAGGGTTAGTAAATTTTAATATCGTTACAATTCAACTAGAGCCTGAAAGAAATGATTGGGAAAAACCTCAAGAAATTTTTGAAAGTATGAACTCTCTATGAAAACCGTTATCACTTGCGGATTTAGTGAGAAATTACCTATTACTAGGAAAATCTTCAGATCAACAAAATAATTTATATCACAATTTTTGGTTAAAAATTGAACAAAATCTATCAGGTGGCAATACTGCATTTTCAATATCAGCTTTCATCCGTGATTATATGCAATTGGTTGACATTTCCAACTACAAAAAAGCAACCGATGCAAACCATAAAGAACTTTATCGTGATTTTAAAGATTTATTTGAAGATGAAGATCATGAACAACTCATTAATAAGTTAGCAGAGTATTCCACTGAATACGCAATTTTAGCAGGATATAAATCAAGTGGAAATGAAAAAATTGACTCAAAGATTATGGATTTAAAAATCATTGAATCTTCGGGATTTTACTCATTTATCCTGGGTATTTTACGTTTAAGGACCGAACAGAAATTAAATGATAATGATGCATTGGCAATTTTAGACGCTATTTTCATTTATATTGCTCGTAGAAGAATTCTAAGGATCACACAAGGAGAAAATAAAAACGCTCCACTACTTGTAAAGTACTTCGATCGTTTAATTGAAGCAGAAAATAAAAAGGCAAAAATGCTAGAAATACTTTCAAATCAACAATATGCTCTTAGATTACCTAATAATAATGATATTACAACTCAATTGTTAAATCCAGAATCAAATTTTTATAATTTACGTAGCGGTAAATTTTTACAGAGTTTGATTGAAGAAAGCTTGACTAAAAATCGCCCTAATTTAAACGATAAGCTTTTGCAAGTTGAACATATTATGCCACAAACTTTAAACGAAACCTGGAAAAACGAACTTGGTGTAAATTATAAAGTAATTCACGATAATTATTTGAACAATATCGGTAACCTGACCTTGATTCGTCATAATCAAGAATTAAGCAATCATTCTTTCGGAGATAAAAAAGTTATTTATGAAAATAATGCAGGAATGCAAATTGCCAAAAATAAAATTACAGATCAGCAAAGTTGGGGTGTAGAACAAATAAAAACCAGAGCTGAATATTTAATAGACATTCTTATTGATAAGATTTTGCCGATCAATGATGAATTAAAAATAAACAATAACTATTCTAGTGAAAAGAAAAGTATCGGAAATAGATTGTCTTTTGAGAGTTTAGAGTTAATCGGTAAGAAAATTGTGTATTTTGATGACATAAATATTGTAGCTGAAGTTGTTAGTGATAAGGAAGTGAAATTTGAAAATAAAATTTGGAAATTGTCGCCACTGACTCGTGAAATCGAAACGAGGAAAAATCGCAGAAATCCATCCGGTGCTTATTGGGGAGTTAATATGTGGAAATACAAAGAAAAAACTCTTGGAGAGCTGATGAATGAACATAGAAATCTCGATGATGAGTCTGATGAAAGTGAAATAGAATTTTACTAAACATTGTGATAGATTGGATAAATATATAGGAGTTATCAGGTAATTATCACACCATTTTCCAATATTATTCCAAAAAATACCTCTTATAACTCTGCTAACGATTATAAATTGTAGTTTGTTCATGTTATACAAACATTATTAATATATAATATAGTATGACGACGCTGATAACTAAAAGTTATCGGATTTTTTATCAAAATACTTGACAAACACCCCCCCCTGCGATTATAATATAGCGTATTTATTTTTTTTATATACCAAAATGGATAAATTAAAAAAGGATCTTGATCTAATCAATAGGGCACTGCAGTCTTGAGATGATAAGTTGATAAACGCTATAAACAATAACTCTCTTGAATCGGACTTCGCCAAACAAAAATTGATGGATTTGCTAGATAGTAGTAACTCCAGAAGTAGAGGTGTTTTCCGTCATTCTGATTTGCTACAAAGACTGTGAGACGAATTAGAACATTTATTGTCTAGGGGGTCTCATAATGGTACACCTCCTGAAGTGTCATTGTACAAACCTCTGTGAACTATCAATATAAGTGATATATCGAGGCAATTTGATTGAATTAAAACAAGATGGGACAGCTTGAGAGAGCATATGAATAGGTTTGATAAAGATTTTGATATAAATGCAGACACACCGTTTTTTTCATCTATGTTTATACCATTGGAGCATAGTATAAATGATTTCAAAGGTACTTTGGAAAATGCTATACTGGATATAGTAAGTAAGATAGAGTATCTGGAGTGATTGGACCAATTATCGCAAGATCAAATAAAGCAAAAAGAAGAAATGCTAAGCAAATTAAATGATTTACTAGGTAGGTATGAGGATATAAAGTCTGACTTTGTAAGTATAGACAGCAAGTTGAGAGATAGGATATATACACCTACTCCTAAACAGCTATGACCATGAAATCTAGCACCAGAACCTATTACTACACCAGAACCTATTACTACACCAGAACCTATTACTACACCAGAACCTATTACTACACCA
>JBDHUX010000048.1:0-7432 GCA_039809405.1 Candidatus Absconditabacterales bacterium | reverse complement strand
AGATATACGATTACTGTTGTCAGATGCAAAAAGATATGGATGTAGTTTTATGACTTATATGGAACAACCAAGATAGTCATGGTATGAAGCTGGAGCTTGAACAAGCTGTCTCTGATGATCAGGATTATAAACTGATTGTAGACAAAAAAATATCCAATTTACAGTTTGTTTCTAAGTACCAAGAATATGCGAGCAAGACAATAATAGTAGATAACATACACAATGCGGTAAATGAGCTAGATAATAATATAAGCTAGCAAATTGCAATATTTTTTGCCTTGCGTCACATCTATTAGAGTCTGTTTTCTTTTAATTTATCTTTATATCTGTTATCTTGATCCCATAGATATCGGTTGTTTCATTATTTACCTTCATGTCTGACTTGTATCGTCTCTCATGAACGATCTTGCTAGTTAGATTATCTTCATATCTTAACCATATATAATTACCATCTTCCAAAAAACTTAAATATCTTATACTCATCCTATCAGTCTTGATTATAAATTTTGGTAGGAGGGTGATCACATCATAAAACACAATCTTACGATCATCTGGATCATAAATAGATATGAGATTTTTATCTATATTTATCTCGCTCACCATCTGATCTGAGAACTTAACCATCTTATTTTTTTGATACACATATAGATCTTGATAGATGTCTCAAGGTTTAGTGGTAAAGATATATTGATCTTTAAAAAATAACAGAGGTATAGCATCATTGATATCTTGTGTTATACCGTTTTGAGTATTTAAGAAATAGGTCTTTTTGTCTCAGACTTCATTTTTTACTTGATAGTACACCATATTTTTATCCAAAAAATTCAAACCTTGTGTAGTATATACCATCTTGGGATTTGATATTTTGTATGCGTATATATTGTCAAAGTTGTACCTTGCTGGATACTGATACTGGGTTCCATCTCTTATGATAATTATCCTATCATTTATATGATTTGATGTTGTTTGTAGTGAAACTACCACTCAGTCTTTACCCACTGTTGCATATGGAGTCTGATTGATTTGCAATAGATTATCAGAAAACTCTTGATTTCGATCTAGATCATCCATTACTTTTTTACTTAGTAGAGATCGTCTTGGATCTTTTGGATCTATATAAATTTTTCTATCTCATCATGTCTGATTTGATGATATGGCTCAGCATAATTTATTTTGTATCTTTGATATCACAGAGCAAGTTGTAGTTTTAAATTTATATCTAATTGATTGATATGAAGATACGATGACTCATGAAGTAAGTTCTTTTCAAGTGATTTTTTGATATGCAAAAACACATAGAAGTATCACCACTATAAGTCGCAGTAGGAAAGTTATCACTTTTCTCATACTTATAATATAATTTTATTTATCTGTTTGTCAATATAATTCACTAGTATAGTGATACATATAGTATTTATATTTTGAAGGTTTTGTATCAAGATAGTCAAATATTCTGTATTGCCTTCTAAAATTAACATAAGAGCGATTGTAGAAGATTTATATGTATAAAAAAATCTATACCATACCTACATACGATATAGACTTAGATCATCTCCAAATATTTTGATACCCAGATAACAAAATTTGTGATATCTTACTCACTAAGAGTACCTATCTTAAATCAAGCCAGAGTCTCTGCTTGTAGTTCTTTTCATCAGTGCATAGCTTCGAAGCTTTTTGTGCCATCTTTACCACATAGTTGCAATATAGCATCTTCTCACCCTGGGTGTTTAGGAATCCAGGTAGTAAGATCATAAACATTACCACTTATGATAGATCGACAAGATGTGATATCTTTGTGCATATCTACATCAGATACGTTAAATAAAGCCAGCTGAGTATTTTCTTGTGCAGTTTCTTGTGTCTCTGTAGGTTCTTGTGTTTCTGTGGGGATCAATGTACCTCCTGTTGTCTCTTCTCTAGTGTCTCCCAAGGTCGATGTATCTGTATTATTATTTGACTGAGTGCATCAGTAAAGAAATAATGTAGACACGAGCACCAAACTAAGGGTCAAGATTGATTTTTTCATTTGCATTTTGCTAATTTTGTTAATTGTTAAATGTAAAATAAATTATTTATGAGTGCAGTATAAAAAACCACCTCCATATTTCAATAGATTATTAATTACATTATCATCTTGTATTATCCAGTAAAATAACTATCGTCAGATTATCTTTACATACCTATGTAGGTTTTACTTTTATAGTTTTTATTTATATAGTATAATCTGATTTTTTTGATCATGAGACTTATTTCTTATTTACAGATCAAATACGGCTTAGCTAGGAGAAAAATTATCCAGCTGATCAAAGATGGAGACGTCAAGATTAACAATGACATTGTAGAAGATTATTTGTCTGAAGTGAGTATAGGTGATAAAATATCTGTTGATTTGAGTACACTAGGTAGGGCAAGTGTAAAAGAAATTATACAGTCTTTCCCGGTGGTTGACTCTTGTATCATGTTATTTCATAAACCAAGATGATATGTAGTATCTAGGGAGAGGCAAGAGAAATGATCTGATATAATTTATGATATATTACCGAAAGAGTTTGCAACTTGGGATTATATTTGAAGGCTTGATAAAGATAGTTCATGATTGTTGCTTATGACCAATGATAAAAAAATTATACATAAATTATGACATCCATCAGCGGACTTAGTAAAAACTTATCATGTATTGGTGGATAAGAAACTGAGCGAAGCTCAGATCATAGAGTTTGAAAGGTGAGTAAGAGTAGATGATTTTGGAGATGTGGCAGACAGATGACCATTACTCAAATTTGTATCAGTAGAGCAGTATCAAAATCAAAACAATGTAAAACTAATTATTAAACTTAAACAATGATACAAAAGACATATCAGAAGAGTACTCAGATACGCATGATTGAAGATTTTTAAACTACATAGGACGTCTTTTGGTAAATATAAAATTTCTGATATAAAAGTAGGCGAGTATCAGATCCTGCACTATGGAGATTAGATTAGTATCTTTGCAGATTGAGTTCTACGCCTGTCAACCAATTTATCCTATTCGTTTTATGTTTTTACTCAATATCCAAATAATCAATAGTTATATAATAATCTAAAAATAGTTGTCACAAAATAAAAATTTTATAGTATAATTGGTTGTAGCGGTGTATTATGGATACTTTTCGATAATACACAATATACTATTTGCTAGCTATATTTTTGGTTCACAATACAATATAAATCTAATTACACCAATGAAGACATCGTTGTCACAGTTTTTTGAGAATTATAAAAATATAAAACTCGATCAAAAGCAAAAAGATAAGATTTACAATCAATTTTTATCAAAGATTGATACAAATTTTTCTGATAATCAAATACATTCAAATAACTTGACTTCACGGCTAAACAACATACACTCATATCTAAAAAATCATTTATTTGGTTATAGGGTAGCATTGGTTATGTTACTTATTGTGTTTGTAATGTTCTCGACCAATATAAAAGATTTTATACTAGATAATTATATTTGATACAATACCGTATATGCTGATAGTATAGGTCAAGTTATCAATGTAGATGGTAAATATGCGATTGTAGTTGATGACATCTCATACCAAACCAATAAGATTTACGACTGAAGCATTATGGTAGTCCAGACGTGATCCAAGATTGATTTTGTTGTAAATGAGAAGATAGTCTGAAACATTTACTGACCAGCTAAACTCAGCTTTAAGAAAACATGAAATGAGTATACTCTAAACTTGATTGAGTGAGATCAGCTAGAGTTACACTCTGTCGACTCATCTACAAACCAACCAGCGGCAATAGACGATGATAACAATATAAACAACAAAGACAATATGCCAGCCAACAAAGAAGTCAGATCATCTGATGATATGAGAGTGACACTAACTACTCCAAAGTTTATCGCAAAAACAACTCATAAAGATATAGATCTAAAGGTTTCTACCCATGGAACCAATCAAGTAGTAGTGAATCAGAATGGATCGATAGAGATATCTGACACCAAATGAGACAAAGCTGTCTTACTAGACTCCAATCAATATGCTATCATAGATAATGAGATCAAACTTTTTAAAAATATGGCTAAACTTGATGAAGATATAGCTGAACTTACATCTGAGATAAATACTATCGTCAAAACTGATAAACAATCCAACCTTGATGAGTTAAAAGATATATACTCCACCAAGATTAAACAAGATTTGTCTACTGGTACCGATATTAGTCATACTGACTACGATCTAATCGCTGCTAATGTCGATAAAAACAATAATCAAAGTAATTCAATCGACACGAATCTCAACGCACCTATTGATGCTACTGCGGCAATTTCCGATGAGATTTCCAAAATTGCAAATACGCCACCTATAGATACCACTATATCAACAGATGATTCGATAAATACTGATATATCATCCAATATTACTATAGAAAAAAATAATTGAAATGAGGATATAAATGATATCCTTTCGAGAAAAAAACTTCTTTCACAAGAACAACTTTATACATTGGAACTAATAAATTCAAACTATATATCTTGATGATCGCTTATATATATGAAGGAGTATATCATCAAGTGATGTAAACTGTTCTGATTATCATGTCTAGATACAGATGATGATTCTACATTAAAGATATATCTAAATAGGATTATCACTACTGCCAAAAATAACTACTACATAGATCATGCAAAACTATTAGATATGAGATAATCTACTATATATGATGAGTATATTGATATAATACGGATAAAATAAATATTACTAATACATAATTTGTTATTTATTTTATGTAATTTTTATTATGCGTATCCCTACTTCATATAGTAGATTTTTTTTGTATTTTTTATCAAGTTTGACTATATATTTGACAAATCGGTATATTTATATATAATCAAATAGATATTGATTTACATTGATTACAATTCTAACTCTATCAGTATGCAAAGTATAGATTACATATCTTTCTTATGATGACTTGGCATGTTCCTTTATGGTATGAATGTTTTTGAGCAAGCTATACACAATGGATCTGGTCAAAAAATGAAAGAACTAATACATAAATGGACTAAATGATGGATCAAATCCATACTTACATGAGTCACTGTTACTACCATCTTACAGAGTAGTGCGTTGGTTTCTTTTATCATACTTTGATTTGTATGAGTGGGTATGATAACTTTAAGTAATGGCATAGCTGGTATAATATGAGCCAATGTTGGTACTGTACTTTGAAATTGGGTAATTGTATTTTTTGGCTTCAAACTTGATATGAGTTCAATTGTATTGCCTATAATATGATTTGGTAGTTTGTGATTTATGTTTATAAAAGAGACAAGCAAGTGGAGAAATGCTGCACTATTTTTAGTTTGATTTGGTATGTTGCTACTATGATTGGAGTATATGAAAGGTAGTGTAACCACTTTTGCAGGTGCATTTAACTTTTCGCAGTACACCCACTTACCACTGATAATATTTGTTATTATCTGATGTGTTGTGACTATGATTATGCAGTCTAGTAGTGCTATGATGGCTATCATATTGTCAGCTATGGCTACATGAGGATTGGATCTTACTATGGCAGCATGACTCGTATTATGAGCCAATATTGGTAGTACTTTCCCGGTACTATTGGCTTCTATAAATGGTAAAACAGTACAAAAACAGATAGCACTATCGCACTTTTTTTACAATTTAACTATAGTAACTTTGTGATACATATTTTGTTATTATCTTGTTGACATAGTAGAAAACCTGTTGTGAGATTGATATGATCCTGTTATAGCTATATCACTTTTTAATACTATATTTAATATATCTGGTGCTATATTATTTACTCCACTAATCTGATTATTTACAAGGTTTATAGAGCGAGTTGTACCTGATAGAACATATAATCACGAACTCAGTATAGAAAAATTATCTTCATGAGCTCCTATAGAGGCAAGCATTGTATCTCTAAGGACTGATGCAATATATCTTCTAAAAAAAGTATTTGATCTAAATATATACTTGTTTGGTGTAGATAGCAAATATATACTGCTAGATGAGGTAGAAGACAAACAGTCAGATCATAATATATCATCATATACTGATCAGTACGATTATATAAAACAGATTGAAGATAAATTATATAAGTACATCTTGTCTCTTGATCAAACTAATATTGACAGCAGGATGTCCGATAAGATAGAAGATATACATAAGTGAATTAATAATGCAGTGTATACATCAAAGTTTCTAAAAGATATCGCAAGCAATATGAGAGACATAATGGATACCAAAAACCCTGTCGTCCGTGACTATTTCCAGAGAAACCAAACTACCATAGTAAAAATATATGAGATGCTAGGCGATATGATCAAAGATGGTGTGAGCGAAGGTGAGATGAAGCAATTTAATAACATACTAAAAGAGTATAGTGAGTGAGATGCCAGATTTATAACTGAGATGTCTGATAATAAGATACTAGAAACTATAGCTGATTTGGAATTATCAAGTCTACGCAATACCCATCGCTATTTTTGCCTTTCGATGCAACATCTTTTGACTACTATAAATTATCTGCTCTTAGTTCCAAAACAGAGGATAGATGTAGATAAGTATGATGATGGTATATTGTAAGATAAGCTGATTTCTATAGTTTATGATTGTTATGATTTTAATCTTGCAGTGACCTGGATCCTTTGTCGCTCCGCCCCCTCTGGATGACAATGATTTTAAACTATCTCGCTGGAGGTTCTTCACTTTGTTCTCCGCAACTTCGTGCGGAGCAGGCAGGATGACAGTAATTGTCATTCCGAACCTGCCGAGGAATCCAGTTCTCCTGTAGTTTTCAAACTTTAACCTTGCAATGATTTGGATCCTTTGTTACTCCGCTCCTCTGAATGACAATACTCTTTCGCACAACATTAAGACCACGCAGTCTTCCGCTATACAGCGGAACAAGCTTGCGGGATGACAAGAGTGGTCTGGATGATAAATGTATTTCTACAAAAAGAAAAAAAGAGCGGAGGACCGCTCTTTTACCCAGTAAAACTGGGTTGCTACTTATCTCTCTCCAGTAGCAGGAGATTTTTTACCTGAGATCACGTCAGTAACCTCTTGACGAGTTTTTTTAATGACCTCATCAATACTATCACTGTTTCTGTTCTGACTAGGCGGATAGTATGTCCTAGTCATATCACCAAATACGATCGTAACAGGAGCATTTATGTCTCCGTTTATGATTATTGAGTGATCGCTTGCATAATTGCCTCCACTTACTGGTACCATCGCATACTCTTCCTCTTGTGAGGTTGTGGGAGTAGTGACAGGTGGTGTAACTGGATTATTATTGCCACCTTGTAGTCTAGGATGATTGTCTAATATAAATATTAAAAATAACCCGAACAAAGCTGACAATACACCACCTATCAATACTAACTCCCACC
>JBDHUX010000047.1:0-7707 GCA_039809405.1 Candidatus Absconditabacterales bacterium | reverse complement strand
GATTTTTACACCAGATAAATCAACCGATCAGTTATTTTGGTACACTATAGTAGTCTCTATAGTAGCACCAGGTTGGACGATCCCACTATAAGTCTTTGTTATAGAAAGGTCATTTGGCAAAATTATTTGTGCCATAGCAGTATCAACATTGGTTTCACGATAATCTATAGGCTGATAAATAAGGTATTGAAAAAAGGATACAAATAAAGTAAATACTGAAATAATTACTTTAAAATAATTTAATGTTTTGTTTTTCGTGATATATGAATAATGTAAATAATAACGAAATATATATTATAGTAAGTCTATGCAATAAATTTAGCATAAAATCAATACAAATATACTAAATACACTTATAACACTACTTAATTAAGGTTTCGAAATAGTTATTTATATATTGATATAAATTGACAAATAATTATTATACAGATAAAATAAGTGATAAATCAGAAAATAAAAGGTAAATCTTAACAATCAAATAAAATGAAAAAAATACTCATAGTTTCAGATTATATAGGCAATATAGGTGGCATAGAAGTATATATAAAAAATGTCGGTGATTTGCTAATGAAAGATGATCAAAATTATAATATAGAGTATTTTTGATTAAAAATGAATAATTTTATGAAAAAATATAAGTCATTTCTGCTACCCATTGTATGAGCAAATATAATTTCATCAATCCAACTACAAATAAAGTTATCAAAATACAAACCAGATATCATACGATATCATAGTATAATTAGATATATAGGTTGGTTACCTGTGTGGTTGAGTACTTTCTCAAAGTCAAAAAAGATAATAATGTATCACGACCTAGGTTACTTTCATCCATATCCAAGTAAAGTAACTCATGAAGAACAAATACTACCACTGTCACTATCAAATTTTATAAAAATGTATACAAACTTATCACCTTCAAATAAAAATAACGTAGCCAAAAAAATACTTGTATGTTTCAAGTATATACATATCAAGATACTATCAACCATACTCAAAAAAAATATGGACCTACATCTTGTTCCATCTTCATTCATGAAAGATATACTAATCGAGTCATGGAAATTAGATCAAGAAAAGATAGTAGTACTACCACACTTCTGACCAAAGTAAAAGTAATTAGCTGATATCGTACAAAAAAATTAAATCTTCTCTATCTCAAATCCATCTTTGCCATCCAACATCTTATATCAAGCCCTTTCTATCTTCAGCCTCAAACTATCCGCCAAGTTCCAATTTTTTGATAATTTGGCTTCTCGTCTCTTTTGTGCAAGGATTTTAATATTATCAGGTATATTTATGATAGTCTGACTATCCTCATCTCACCTTATCAATCAAAATATATTATTTAACCTATAAGATATGCCATACCTATGTAAGTTAGCAAGAAATATTGGAGTGTTTAAATCTTTTAATAAGGGAACTACTACATCATCATAAGGATATCACTCATCAGAAACTAATTTTAATCATTTCCTGCCTTTTTTGGCCGCCTCCAGCCCATCCCAAGTAAAGTCTTGGAAAGATCTATAATGTGCCTGAAAAAAGAAGTATTTTAAATCAGATATAGAATATCACTTATCAAATATATCAGCAAGGATATAACCATTACCTAGTGATTTGGATATCTTCTTTCAATCAGAATTTAGGAATTGAGTATGCATCCAGTAATGTACTCGTGGTTTATATGCTATAGAACACTCCGACTGAGCAATTTCATTGGTGTGATGTACTGGTATGTGATCAATTCATCAAGTATGTATATCAAACTCTACTCATAAATATTTGATGCTCATAGCACTACACTCTATATGCCATCAAGGAAAACCCACTCACCAAGGACTCTCCCATTCCATATCTCTTTTCTTTCAAGTAGTGTTAAATTTCCATAAGGCAAAGTCAGTAATATTTTTTTTACCAGTATCTTCTACTCTACTTCAAGATAGCAGACCTTCAATATGTTTTTTTCACACCAATATGCCATAGTCTCACATCTTACTTGTATCAAAGTATATACCATCGTTTTTGATAGTATATGTATATCACTTTGATTCCAATATTTTGATCATATCTATCTGCTCAGTAATATGGTCAGTTGCCTTAGGATTTAGATTAAATGATATATCAAACTCTTCCAGTATGTGTAAAAACGAATTAGTGTACTTCTCTGCTATATCCCATGCAGTGATGCCTTCACGACGAGCTCATTTCTCCATCTTATCCTCTCCATCATCTTCATCAGATACAAGATGTCATACATCTGTTATATTCATTATATGTTTTACTTTATATCAAACAATATCTTCAAGCACCTTCCTTAAAGTACCACAAAAGTAAAAATATCTCATATTACCTATGTGTGGCTCACTATAAACAGTAGGTCCACAGCTATATATAGTAACTAATCTTGGATCAATTGGTTCAAATATCTCCAACTTACGACCAAGTGTATTGTATATTCCAAATTGCTTCATCAGACTGCTTAAGTTTAATATGTTAATTTAATATCTTAATATGGTTGATTATATTAATATAACCAGATTATCTTTTTATATAAAATATCCAAAAAATATCAATAAATAATCAATGGATTGTGATTTTATCAAGTTTGGCTTGATTTTTTATATAAAATTTGTATATGTAGTTCTCATATGTGTTAGTGAAATTATATTTATATATAAATGAACAAATGTCTACCGTCAAATCATGAGGATCGACCCAGAATACCAGGGACTCCAGAGCAAAATATCGTGGTGTCAAAAAATTTTGATGACAAAAAGTAGTATCTGGAAACATCATCCTAAAACAAAAGTGATCTAAATACGAACCTGGAACCAATACTTACATAAGTAGAGACTTTTCTATACATGCAAATGTAGATGGTACAGTAGTATTTACAAAAAAAAATGTAGTAAAATACAATGGTAGGAAATATCAAAAAACATTTGTAAATGTAGAAACAAACTAAAAACAATATACAAAATCAAAAATGAATTAATCAACGAATTTGGTCAGTAAACTAATTAGTTTGACAATACAATATAGACTATAGGTTAAATCTCAATAAATCAAATTATATAGATAGATACATAAATTAATTTAGTACCTCCATAATATCAATGTTAGCACCAAAGAAAAAAACCTCACTATTTAGAAAACATAGAAGACATAGCACCTGGCAAACTATAAACATAAAAAGAATGCTAAAGACTTATAACTTTTCAAATTGTAAAAATTGTAAAGGTTTGGTTTATAGCCATAGGATATGTAGTCACTGTGGATATTACAATGGTAAGCAACTTCTTACTATAAAATCTAAATCCAAAGAAAAGATCATAGATGCATAATCATGTGAAGTAGATAGATATAGTATGAGGTAATTGTATTGTATCTATTTTTTATACACTATGATGATATGAAGATAGTAGGAAAGAAGTGCTGAAACTAGAGAGAATAGTAGGAATGGAATGGATACAATAGATTATCAGACAAGTCAACTAATATTTGTAAAATATGTAAGCTAAATGCGGATGTAGCTCAATTGGCTAGAGCGTCTCCTTGCCATGGAGAAGGTTGCGAGTTCGAGTCTCGTCATCCGCTTTTTTTTATATTACAGAAATATTACAATAACAAAATAATAATCTTGATAATGTAATTTTTATAAGTTAGATAAATCAGATCATTATATTTGCATTTTTTTTTAATTCATTTATAATAGAAACAGTCATAATATCTAGTTATGATAAGGCTATATTGTATATTAATTGGATTAAAATGAAATCAAAAGACATATCTACCATCAAAGAGCTATACAACTTATGATACAATAAGAAGTCAATCAGATCGTTGATTGGCCTTTTTGAGGAAGGTATTGCTTCTATCATTAGTGATAATGAAGTAAAGGATCAAGATACAAATACGATCATTACTAAGTGAGTAGAATATTTACTTGATCGTGGGAAACTGGGAAGATATCTCACAAGCTGATTACAATGAGATATTTATATACAAACAATTCCACTTCCAGAATGAGATAGGAAAATACTGATTATAAAAAAACAAACTTGAAACAGCTATGTCAATGAACAAGAACAGCAAATAAAAGCCATGAATATCTTCAAAGATCATGATACTATCTGAGTCCCTAAGCTTTATGGGTCGAAGTCTTATGTTAAATTAAATGAAAATAATCACTCCTATACGGAGTCTTATCTATATATGGATTATGTACCATGAAAAACACTCTACTGCTGCCTCATAGAACAACTAGTAGAAGATTATTACAATAAATATAAAGAATTATTTCCAGAAAATTTCATAATAAGGTATCAAAATGATTTTCATGACAACAATAAGATAGCTCATAGAAGGTTTTTTGATTTTAGTAACGATGCTCTTGCCAGCTCTGCTATTATAGAAATTATCGAGATTTTAGAAAAACAGTGAATACACACCCACTATCATAATATAGAACAACGAAAGTCATCACAAAAACCTCACCTCACCATCATGAATTACATACTCGACCAAGATAATATAAAACTATTTGAAGATAAAGATAAAAAATGGATAGACGATGTAACGCAAGGCATCAAATATATGAATGATTCTTGACTTTATCATAGAGATTTATGAGAAAATACAAGAAATATAATTGTATGATCTGATAACAAATGTTATCTTATAGATTTTGGATTGGCAACTTGAAAAAGTTGAGAAGAAGATCCATTTAGAGAAGAATATGAAGACAAGATCACTATCTACCAGCATGATGCAGATGCCACATCTAAAATGTTGAATAGACATCTATGATAATAATATTTAAAATATAAGGGTATCGTAGGCAAAATATCTAAACAGATATGACTATATCATTTTGAAAATTGTAGTTTCTGTTCAAAAATTCACTATATCTCATCCTTCTTGGATAAATGTAAAATCAACAATCTGATTATATTTGATAATAAATATTGTAATCCGGTTTTTTATATAGTAAACTTAACATAGTTCAATCAGTTAGAACAGCTCACCGTATACTGCAGCGGATTGCAAATTAGTAGTCTTATTGTCTATCTTTAGAGCCAAAGATCCTATAATTATATAATATAGATATACTATCTATTTCTCAGACTATTTAATACCACTATCAAACTACTAGTTGCCATAAATATACCTGAAAATACAGGATTTAATTGCCATCATAATATTGGGAACAACCATCATCATGCAAGTGGTATACCAATTATATTATAGCTGAATGCCCAGAAGAGGTTCTGATATATGAGTTTATTTGTTCATCTGCTAATATATATAGCATCAAGTAGTTTCTGTAGATCTCATTTTAGCAATACAAGATCTGATGATTGGATACTTATATCGCTACCATTTGACATACTTACACTCACATCTGCAAGTGATAGAGCTACACTATCATTGATACCATCTCCTACCATTGCAACTTTTTTTCAACTATCTCTAAGAGATTTTATATAATCAGATTTATCATTTGGTGTAGCTTGGGCTACTACATAATCAATTCATAGTGTATCAGCAACTCATTGTGCGGCACTGAGACGATCACCAGTACACATTGCAGTTTGTATACCTATAGAATGTAATTCTGATATAACATCTTTTATATTATCTTTTATCGTGTCCATTATGCGATATATGTACTTTACTTCTTTATCGTCAAATAATATAACCGGTGTCTGATTATCTTCAATTATATTATCTACAATACTCTCATCAAATGTTGATCAAAGAATTTGTCTAGCGTAGACTGCATTACCTGCATAATAAGTGTCGCCATTTATATCTCATTTTATACCAAGTCAAGGTGTCACTAGATAATTATCCAACTCCATTGGAGATAATCACAATGACTGCGATTTGGTGGTGATAGCATGAGCTATGGGATGAGTAGATCATTTTTCCAGTGTGTAAAGTAATGTAAGATGATCTAGGTCTTTTTTATCAAGATGGTCATTTATAATCAAACTGGGCTTACCAGTAGTAATAGTACCTGTCTTATCAAATACTACGATATCTATATCTTTAAGTCACAATAGTCAGTCAGTATTTTTAACTAATATGCCATTTTTGGTAGCACGGGTGATGCCATTGATCACACCGAGAGGCGTTGCCAATCATAGCGCACATGGACATGCAATACTCATGATAGCAACAAAAGCCACAATACCTCTTATCCAATAATCAGAAACTAAACTCTTACCAAATACAAGCCACCCTATTACTGTTAATGTTGCTAATGCAATTACGATAGGTACAAAATACGCTGCTATAGTATCTGCAAATTTCTGAATCTTGGGTTTCAAATTCTGCGCGTTGGTGACCATAGTGATGATATTGGACAGGACACTATCTGATCACAACTTAGTAGTCTTTATAATCAATATACCATTTACATTTATAGTTCATCATATAACATCATCTCAAGTCTGTTTTGTTACTGGCAATGGCTCTCAAGTAATCATACTCTCATCTATTTCGCTAATTCATTTCTGCACTATACCATCTACAGGGATAGTTTCACCAGGCTTTACGACTACACTATCTCCTATCTTTACATAATCAAGTGGTACTTTTAGTTCTTCTCAATCATCGCCTATCACAGTAGCTTCTTTGGCTTGAATCTTCATGAGTGATCTTATCGCATCAGAATTTTTACTTAGTTGTCTATGTTCTATATATCTTCAGATGAGTGACAGTCATATCACTACTATCACAGATTCATAAAAATTCCAACTTACATCCATATAATTGGATAGTACATTTTCAAATGCAGTTACAGCAAAGCTATATAAAAATCATATACTACTACCTATACCTATAAGACTATCCATATTTCAAAGTCCATACCTGATATAGTTCCATGTCGCTTTAAGAAATCTTGGCGTAATACCAAAAAATACGTAAGTAGCAAATATAGGCATAAGGTGATGTAGAAATGTTTTAATGGTTTCATTGTCAGACCATCGACTATATCTAATACCCACCTCCCATAGCATCATGAGAAATACAATGATTACCATGCCAAATATTATCATTAGTTGGATCTTTGATATCTCTGGTTTATCATCATGAGTATGATCAGTCATGTGATCTTCACCAGTAGGCTTATTTATCGCATCTAATGGTTGTATATGATAGTCAAGTTGGTTGATGTGTTTGTTTAGTATCTGCAAATCAACTGGAGCACTATCAAATCATATTACAGCTTGTCTAGTAGCAAAATTTACATCGCAAAATTTTATTCAGTCTATCTTTTTTATCTGCTTGCCAATAATTTGTGCACAACTTGCACAATGCATACCATCTACTATATAAGTTTTTTCTATCATGGTTTATTCAATAAGATAAATATATAAATAATCAGAAATAGAAGATAATTAATTTATAACTATCTCTCACTGTCACATTCACATAGATCAACAAACTAGTTTGATGGTTTTTGGCTTAGAGCCATCTATCTCAAAACTAAATGGTTGATCTTTTTTTATATAATGTTCTCACTTGCCAGGTAATATAACTGAGTACCTACATCATAATCCATCATTTTTTGGTATCACATTGATGATATATTTTTTTCCAGATGGAAGTTTTAGACTATAAGGAGAAAATCAACCTCATTCATAGTTTCGATTTATATTTTCAGTTAGGATATTACCATCAGAGCTCACAACA
>JBDHUX010000046.1:0-7925 GCA_039809405.1 Candidatus Absconditabacterales bacterium | reverse complement strand
AGGGAAATGCTGAAAAACTATCAAGGTGTGTACCTCAACTATCAATATTATAATTTACCAAAATAGTCTAATTTACCCTTTTAAAGAGCATTTCACGAGGAAACGATGGGATAATAATTTTTTTAAAAGTATATTTTGTTCAAATTATAAGGTTTTGTATCGTTTTCTTAACTATTCCCTTTAGATTATGCTATAATAGCTATGATAACTTTCTATGATAAGTCATAACCATAACTTTTCCTAAAAATACTTCTTTAAAAACCTCTTTTTTGTATACACTAGTAGGATCATTTCAAAATACTTTATCATAATAATCTTGTATCTGTTTCAGTGTATCGTGTAAGCATGGACTGATAGTGTTTTTTTCTATCCTTATGATCTTAGTGAGTTGTTGATGTGGATATAAATTTATTCCAAAAATACCTCGCAGCTTTGCTGCGAGGTATAAAATATTGATAAAATAGGAACAATAGATAATATCTCATGTATGAGTAATATTGAAAAATATAAACACATCAAAAAAAAGACACAATGTATCTATGATACTATATCATATAGTTTTAGTAGCTAAATATAGGAAAAGTGTCTTTATAGGACAGGTAGATGAATTAATTATCAATACTTGTAAAGAGATAGAAGATAAGTTTGAAATTATATTTCATGAAATATGATCAGATGAAAATCATATACATCTACTAATACAAACAGTACCTAAGTTTTCTCCACAGAAACTTATACAAATAACTAAAAGTATTACAGCAAAAGAGATATTTAAAACATATCCAGAAATTAAAAAACGATTGTGGTGATGACAATTTCGAACTGATTGATATTATATAAATACTGTATGATGATATTGAACAGTAGAACTTATAGAAAAATACATCCAAAACCAATGAAGCAATAAAACTTATAAGAAAATGTATAGAACACAAAAAACTGAAAACCTATTTTGAGATTGGATATATACTTAGAAGGGTAGTAACACAATAATTTGAATACCTCGCAGCTCTGCTGCGGGGTGAAGTGATTATAAATCGCGGTTTATTTTTGAAAGTTTTATAAATATTTACTTTAGTTTGATTTGATATATATTATGATTTTACTATAAAATATATTACTTACATTTGTCTAACTAAAATTTAATTATGGGTATAAAAGAACGACTACAAGGGCAACTTAACGAAGAGCAGTATAAAGCTGCGATATGGACAGATACTAGTTCTTTGATCTTAGCTTGAGCTGGAAGTGGCAAAACCAGGACTTTGACATATAAGATAGCATACCTTATTCGATGACTTGGTTTCCGTACAGATCAAATATGTGCTGTGACTTTCACAAATAAAGCAGCTAATGAGATGAAAACTAGACTTGATGGTATAGCAGATGATATAAAAAAGGTCTGACTATCTTGACCTTATCAGTTTGATCATATATTGTTCCCTTGGATATGAACATTTCACTCACTTTTTCTTAAATTTTTAAAAATAGAGATAGAAAAAGCAAACTTATGATACAACAAAAATTTTGGTGTTTATGACGATCAAGAGAGTAAGTCAATCGTAAAAAAAATACTCAAAGAGTTAAAGTTAGAAGATCAGCTAGAAGTAGACAAAGTAAAGTCATTTATCTCTAAGCAAAAATCTAATGGTATCTTACCAGAGACATACAAATCGTACTCTGATCAATCTAATTTTAACGAGTCTTATATGGTTGCGGTTTACAAACACTATCAGAAAAGTTTAAAGTCTAGTAATATGCTAGATTTTGATGATCTATTACTTATACCTTATATTATATTTCGTACCGATAAAGAGACGCTTAGGAAACGGGCTAACAAATTTTCATTTGTGATGGTGGACGAGGCGCAAGATACCAACTGGATACAATTTGAACTCATGAGTTTCTTGACAAAGAGAGATGGTGGCAATATCACATTTATTTGAGACGACTTCCAGTCCATATACCGCTGGAGATGAGCACTGATGGATAACTTCCTAAACTTGAAAGATTATCGACCAGATATAAAGATGTTTAAACTTCAGATAAATTATCGCTCTAGGCCACATATCATACACGCCTCCAACCATATCATTAAGAACAACCAAAAACAATATCAAAAAGAAGTAGTGCCGCATCGTGATTGAAACGATAAGATTGCTATTTTAAATCATACTGATGAAGTTGATGAAGCAAGACATGTAGTAGAACTTATATCCAAGATAAAGAAAGACAAAGATATTTCATGGTCTGATTTTGCTATATTATATCGCAAAAATGCCCTCTCCAACCAATTTGAGCAGAGACTCATCATGGAACAGATACCATATAAGATATACTGATGACACAAATTTCTTGATCGTAAAGAGGTAAAAGATATACTTGCATATTTGAGATATATAAACAACCCAAAAGATACTGTGAGTATGAAAAGGATTATAAATACGCCAAGAAGAGGCATAAGTGATGATACAATCGCCAAGATAGAAGAATATACAAGTGAGCACAATCTAGAGATTGATGAGGTTATGACAAATCCTATTATCCTCAAATCATTATGAATCATGCCCAAAGCCGTAGAAAGTATACGCAAATTTCTTCAAAATATAAATATAATAAGAAATTCACTACCATTACAATCACCAAAGCAGGTGATAGAAGCAGTTATAAACGCATTTGCTTACAAACAATACCTTGCAGACACAGAGTGAGTAAATGCGGATGACAAGATAGCAAATCTATGAGAGTTGATAAACATATCGTTAAAATATAGCTTATAATTTACTATATTATCACAGACAATAATAATATGCACTACAAATTACAATGCTGAGAAAATAATGTCATACTTAGGGCAGTCTCTGAAGATATTGTTGCTATAGACAAAGAGATATTGGAGATGGCCAAAAATATGAAAAAATTAACCAGAAAACGAGATGGCGTATGACTATCGGCTCCACAGATAGGTCTAAACAAGAGATTGATCTATGTCTCTCAATGGTTCAAAAATTACTTGTGAGAGTTAGAATTTAAATCAGATCAGATTATGATCAATCCAGTCATATTGGATCATAGCAAGACTAAATCTTATGACATAGAGTGATGTCTTAGTTTGCCAGATCTTACCGGAAGAGTAAAAAGGTATGACGAAGTTAAGGTAAAATTTACTGATATACAAAACCAGACCCACACACAAGTTTATAAATGATTTGATGCGAGAGTGGTTCAGCATGAGATAGACCATCTTGATGGAGTTTTGTTTATAGATATAGCTGATGAGATATATGAAGATAGCAAGAAATTATAAAGCATAAATTATTTTCTATTGACAAGCTATGTAATAAAATTATAAGTATAGTGCAATTTTGCAAAATATAAAAAATATTTATTTATGAAATCAGAGTTTAATTGTACTTTATCCTTGGATGAAGTGGGGATTGTTGTAAGGAAGTTTTTCAAGATTCCTGATCAAGTAGAATTATCCATAGACTATGGAAATGACAGAGGACTAATTTTGTTTTTCTCTTCAGGAGAAGAAAAGATGTCTGATGTACTGAAAAGTATAGAGGTTAAGCTTTATAATCTTGAAGGTATCCTAGAAGAAGAGCTTGACGAACATGTATCAGTTAGGTCTTATAACCGTCTCTATGCAGCTAGGGTTAAAACTTTTGGTGACTTAATTACTTGGACAGAGACAGACTTGCTAAAAATAAGAAATTTTGGTAAACATTCTCTAAAAGAAATTAAGAAACTTTTGACTTCCAAAGGATTAAAGCTCAAAGATGAGTAGTTCTTATCTTATAACCCTACCATTATTATTGTGTTCAATATTTGATGGTAGGTTTTTTACTTGCATTTTTGGAGAAGAAATATTATATCAGATTATCTTATATTTTTATAATATAAATCAGTATTATGAAAAAGATTATTTGAGTGCTTATAGTTGTTAGCTTGTTGTTGATAGGATTTGAAACTCAAGCTATGTTTGATGAGTCTGATTGTCAAGATCTGCAATCTAAATTACACGATACTTATAGTCAGATTAGAGATATTACCACTGACTTCCAGCCATCTACCTACAACGACTTACTCAAATCTGTAGAGTCTACTGCAATCAAATCTTGGAATCAATCCGATATGAACTACTCCAATATTGACTCTATTGCAAATGATATCTCTACACAGGTTTACGATCTACCCATATCAGATCTTGATAAACAATTTTACAAAGTATATATATCACATCAATTACAATATCACATGCGATCGCAAAATTGTCTTCCAGCAAACACTTACAAAGCATATAAAAAACTTTATGATAAAATAGTATCAAATCTAAAAAAATACTGACGGAATGATCTATCCAATCCACAAAAAGTCACTAAACTTGATATGATAAACGATAAACTTGATCTTATAGATAAGTATAGTTGATATAAATATGGTCAGATCATATCATATCTTCATATAGAGATAAATAGATACATAACATATATACTTAGATTACAATCATAATGGACTTGTTGGATACTGCCAGGCAAGATATAAAAGATTTTGTATCTAGACACCCAGACGGTATAGTGATCGTATTCGGTCAAACAGCTACTGGCAAAACTCGCTTGAGTATATGACTTAGTGAGTTTTTTGATATAGAAGTGATATCTGCTGATAGTAGACAAGTTTATAGATACATGGATATAGGTACAGATAAGATCGGGACAGATATTAGAGAAAAAATTCTACACCATCAGATAGATATAATAAATCCTGATGAGATATACACAGCATGAGAGCGACAGTCTGATAGCTATAAGATAATTGATAAGATTAAGTCTAGTGGTAAGATACCTTTTATCGTGTGATGAACAGGACTTTATATAGATACAATTTACTACAATTTTACTCTGCCGACTATCCCACCAGATCCAGATTATCGTAAATCATTGGAGGTATCGGAAATAAAAAATCCTGGCACATTGTGGACAAAATTGCAAGAGATAGATCCAATAGAGGCTAGCAAAAACCATCCAAATAGTACAAGGTATATAATCAGAGCACTCGAGATACATCACAAAATATGAAAAACAAAATCTGAGCTTATGCAAAGACAGCCTGTGAGATACCCGATCCTAATGTTCGGGCTTGATCAAGATATAAATATATGAAATAAACTGATAGATGAAAGGATAGAGCAGATGCTGGGCAATTGACTTGTGGATGAAGTCAGATGATTGCTAGATATGTGATACGATCCAAATACAAACAGTTTGCAGACTATAGATTATAAGCAAGTGATATGATACTTGATGTGAGATTATGGCTATGATGATATGGTAAGCAAATTACAGATAGTAAACCACCAACTAGCCAAAAAACAAAGAACCCGGTTTCGTAGATACAAAAACGACATGGAAAACAATCCTATCAAAGATGTAGTTTATAAGTTTTATGATATAAATAAATTTAACTTTTAGTCAAACAATATATAACTAGTTTTATAACTTTGGATCAATCAATATGAAACTTACAAATCTTGTTTATGTCTTTAATGATCTATGACAGATATTGTTATGCACGAAGAAAAAAACTAACTCTGGATTTACTGTCTCCTTAGGAAAGCGAAATGGTGCTGGTGGGAAAGTTGATAATGGAGAGAGTATCGTAGGATCAGCGATAAGAGAACTCGCAGAAGAAACATGAATCTTTGCTCAAGAAAATGACTTGAAACATATGTGAATTATCCATTTCTCTTTTGAGACACAAAAAGATCGAGATCAGGAGTGTCATGTATATGCTATAGATAACTATACTTGAAATTTTATAGAAACAGAAGAAATGCAACCACAACGATGGAATATTAAAGATATTCCTTATGAAAATATGCGGTCAGATGATAAATATTGGATGCCAAGGATGCTAAAATGAGAGTTTGTAGAGTACAAATTTTACTTTAATGATAGTGGTGAAATTATCAACTATCAAGTAATACAGTAAACAAATACTTTTATCTCCACAATCATACCACAAACTCGCCCTTGATGACCAACTCTTTGGAATTAATTTTTTCTTTTATTTCACTAATAGATCAGACTATCTTCTGCTCATACAATTTACTTATCTCACGAGCGATATAAACTTGCCCATCGTATCATAAAGCTTCCAATTCTGATATCAATTTTTCTATCCTATGCACAGACTCATAAAAGAAATAAGGCATGTCGTTGCAGTTATCAATGATGTGCTTCAAAGTCGTCTGTCTCCCTTTCTTGGTGGGTAAAAATCCATAAAACACAAACTTGGATGTATCGTGATAAGCACTTACAACTGCTGGGATAAGTGCTGTGGCTCATGGTAACACCTCAAATTTGATCTCATCTTCTCGATATCTTCTTACAAGCTCTTTGGCTGGATCGCTGAGTCAAGGTGTGCCTGCTTCCGAGCACATCACTACATCTTGCTTCCTGATCATATCGATGAGCCGATCAAACTTATGTCCATCTACAAAACTATTGAACACGATAAACCTCTTATCCGAGATAGATATATCGTGTATATTCATCAGTTTTTTCAAAGTAGAGATATTTTCACACAAGAAAACCTCGCACGACGAGAGTAGTTTTAAAGCTCTCAATGTGATATCGTCTTTGTTTCAGATAGGTGTAGGCACGATATAAAGCATGATGATTTATTTATAACGATATGAAGATATACAGATTTACTTATATAAAGCAATATTATTTTGAAACACAAATATTATATTGACAATATAGAGTAAAAAAATATGATTATCGTAATATTTATGTAGTAAAATATAATTATGTTATCTTTTGTAAAAGAGTTGGGAATCAATACTGGAGATAAAGTAAGTATTGATTGAGATCAATATACTGCTGATGTAAAAAGTAGTTGTATATGGTTTAGAAGTGATCATAAAAACTATTGTATAGATAATATAGCTAAACTACTTATGATACGTCCTCATTTTAGGGATAATAAGACACAAGAACAGATCTCTGCTATACAGTATAACGATCTACTGCTAAAAATCAGAAGGAAAGAAGATATTGCTAGTGTGTTTAGTGAAAGAAATGAAAAGAAAGAGGATATATATAGAGTTCACAATGGCTGAGTGTGGTATTCATACGGTAAAAATATAAGAGATGATAATACGACCGTAGAACCATCTGCAAATTTTATAACCAGTGATGTCAGATGATTTATGTCTATAGACAAAAATATATCTATAGATAGTCATAATATCTATCGACATTATTATAGAGTTTGCAACAGAGTAGATGGTAGTTTTCCTCAGATGATAGATAACACATATAAATATCGAGAATATAGTAATAGGTTGTTTTATTACAACAACAGAGTTCTTGATAGATGCGAGTGAGAGATCTTTACGGATGATATAAAGACCGTATCTGCAGTAAATAATAAATGAGACCTACTTAAAGTTGTATATAATACTTGAAAAACTATTATATTAGACTGACATAAGGAAACGGAAGTCGTAAAACGACCTGATAAATTTGAACATAAGACTGGTAATTTTTACTCTGATGGAGAGAACATCTACCTAAAATACTGAAATTTAGTTAATATGACAGAATTATATAAATTACCTCCTTATAATGATATAAGCACATACTCTATGGATCATGATGATAAGTTATTGATATATAAGATATGAGATAGTATATTCATGCAGTATGATGGAAAAATAAATCTAAAGATAGTTGATGACCCTATGCTACATAAGTAATCAGACTATTTTCACTTATTCCAATCGATATAAAACACTTTCTTAAACTTTTCTATGGCTTCACGATCTGTGGTTATAATTCACAACTCTCTATTGTTATCCATACTATTTGAAGAGATATTGATACTACTTATGAGTAGATATCTATCATCTACTA
>JBDHUX010000045.1:0-8069 GCA_039809405.1 Candidatus Absconditabacterales bacterium | reverse complement strand
GATATCTGATTTACTACAATCAGAGTGACTTTTTGATTTTCATGTAAAGTGAAGACTTAAATCACCATATAGGATATGGAAAAAGATGTCAGAAAAATACAATACCAACGATATTAGTAGTATATACGATCTTATAGCTTTCAGGATACTTGTAGACAGTGTAGCAAATTGCTACTTAGTCATGGGCATAGTTCATAATAAATTTACTCCACTTGTACACAAAATTAAAGATTATATAGTGGTTCCAAAACCAAACTGATATCAATCTATCCATAGTACCATACTTGGCATGTTTAATTTTCCAGTAGAGGTGCAAATTAGAACTTTCCAGATGGATAAAAATGCAGAGTATGGGGTGGCAGCGCACTTTGCCTATAAAGAATCAGATTATGGCAAGTCTGTCAAGGTAGATGATAGAAAATCACAACGAGTTTTATCGCTTCAGGAGATTGTAAAATCCTATCAAGAAGATAATGATATTTTCAAGTCTGAGATGAAAATAGAACTCTTAGATGACAATATATTCTTATATACTCCAAAATGAGAGGTAATAGAGATGAAAAAGTGATCTACTGTACTAGATTTTGCTTTCAGGATACATAGTCAGGTATGATTACATTTTAAAAATGCGCTTGTAAATGGTAGCATAGTCCCTATCGACTACCAGCCAAATACTGGTGATATCGTTACCATCAATACATGGAAAAATCATATCTGAGTCACGTCCACATGGATAGAGGTGGCAAAGACTAGCTTAGCCAGGAACCAGATCAATAAATACCTAAAATCATTTTACAGGAATGATCTTATAGAACAGTCTATCAGGAACCTTAATAACAAACTGATTGAGATGGGATTTCCTTTGTATAAGTCAGAAAACTGCAAGATATATAAAACATACAAAGACAACATATCTTTACTTGAAAGCTTGCTTATAGAGTTAAATGATAAGTGATGATACGGATCTTTTATCAATCGTTTTTATAAACAACCGGTAAAAAAAGATAAAAAAATACTTACACCTATCGCCAAAACTAGTCCAGATGAATTAACCATATATATAGATTGACAATCAAACTACCAATATATCCGATGTAATGATTGTAAAAAAATTAGATCTGATAATATAGTATGAAAAGTAGATAAAAAATGATTTATCAAACTTCATAAAATATGATGTAGAGCGCTTTCACATCTAAATTATGATAAACTTGTGCCAGCACATTATGATTGAAAAAGATCAAAATATAGGTTTGGACTGAACTTAAAACTAGATAATGAATATGGCATGTTGAATAAGATACTTGCAGTATTTACAAAATACAGTGTAAATATAGATACTATATCTTTTACAGAATCTGGTCAGGAGTTTACTATATGAAATATAACGGTTGAAGTTGATAACCCTAGTAAGATATGATTTGTTATCAAAAGTTTACAAAATATAAATGGAATAAACATCATCTCCAAAGGTTTTATGAAGATATAAATGTCATAGTGTAGTTATAATATTTATGATTTGCATTTTTGATAAGTTATGATTATAATATCTTTGGAATATCTTCAGATTATATAATATTTACTTGGTATAAGTTTTGTTAACTACTTTAGATTGCCAATAAAAATGAAAAAATATATAATTCTAGTATTTACATGAGTGATGATATGATTTGGGTTTTTCTTGTCTGCGCATCCAATGATACGATGAGACATAAGAGCTGATATAGGTGGCGGATATGACGTAAGGTGAGATGTTTACTACCAAACTAAAAATGGCACAGTAGATATTACTGCCAATAGCAGTATTATATGAGATAGATTAACATTTATAGTTATATTCAATCCGGATAAAGTTCAAGTTGATATGGGCGATTTACAATACGACAGCATATCTTCAAATATATATAAAGTAGATATAGATGGACCTATAAAATTTGATAAATATGATAAAATTACCACCATATGATATAAAGGCGATAGAGATAAGATAAATATATCTGATGTAACCATCTATAATAAGTCCACCGAGAGAGTATTATCCATAACGAATATACCGTAATGATAGAAAACCTGATAAATAGATTTATTAATTATAAAGAAAAATCTGATTTTAGTATAAAAGATAAAATTTTTTTATTCAGAGAGTTATCTTATCTACTTGAGTGATGAGTGAATATTGTAGATGCAGTTAAAACCATATGAGACACAAGTCCAAATTATGCTGTTAAGATGATTTGTGCTAAAATATATGAAAACTTGAAAACTGGAGATAGTTTTAGTAGATCGCTTATGAGATGTTACCAGTATTTTGATGAATGAGATGTGAATATAATAAGATCTTGAGAGGGTAGCGGTGAATTAATTAACGTACTTAGGTTTCTGGCTAATGAGTATGAATTTCTTCGCACCATAAAAGGTAAGTATACATCTGCTATGATATATCCTGTACTTCTCGTAACTTTGTCTGTAGTAGCTGTGTTATTTTTATTTCTCAAAGTGATGCCACAGATATTTGATTTAGTAGCAAATTTTGATGCTGATATACCATGGACAACTCAGATGATGATGAATCTAACTAATTTCTTATCTGGCAATATACAATCACTAATTATAATCTTTATACTTATTGTTATATCTGGTGCTATATTTGTCAGTACTGATTATGGCAAGAGTAGTTTATATCAATTTCTATTTGGGTTGCCATGATTCGGTAGATTAATTAAAGAATATCACTTAATAAGATTTTTCAGATATATGAGATTACTCATACAGTCTGGTATGAACTATGTAGATGTGCTTTGATTTTTGAAAAATATAATGAATGTCCCTATGTACAAGAGTATGATAAATGATCTTGTGTCAGGTATCAAAAAATGAGAGAGCATAAATCAAAATATGCTATTTTATCCAAATGTCATACCATATGATGCGATATTGTTATTTAAGGTAGGAGAACAAACCGCCAATATCCCATCTGCAGTGGATAATATTATAAATCTATATCAAGAGGATCTAGAAAAGTGACTAAATGATATATCCAAAGTTATAGAACCTATACTGATAGTATTTGTTGGTATGATTATACTCCTTATAGCCGTAAGCGTATTTGGAGTAATAGGGAGCATCATAGATGGAGCTACAGTAGCCACGTAAAACTTTATGACAAAAGTTAGGGCAAAAATACTAAAATACATGCTCATACCTATTATAAAAGTATCGTTTCCAGATATTATATATACTTGTTTATGAAATATATAGACGATAAACATCGCAAGTTGGATAAAAATATATCTGATCTAAGTATTAAGTCGGATATATTGAGGTTTATAGACCCTATAAATAAATTTGATGAATTAGAAAAATTTATTGACAAAGATGGACTTTATAAACCAGTATTTTTATATAATGAAAGACATATTCAAGCTATATGAGATGTGCTTGATTATATTAAAGAACTATATACCAAACTAGGTAGTTATATGGATAGATATGGAGATAATCTGACTAAGATGATGTATGAAAAAGTACAAGAGTTGGAGCATAAATTTAAACTAGTCATGGCATATCACCATCAGGATATTGATAAGATAGTATATCATAATCAAATTTTGTTTGGTAAGTTCGCAGACCATAAATCACTTAAACTTGACCATAAAAACTTGCTATCTTATAGTATAACCAATATATGAGACTTCTTGTCAGATAAGATAATTAAATCACACGAGCAAAGCGAACTGATAGATAAAAAAGACCTAAAAAAAATAATCGAACATAGTCTAGGCAAAGTAGGTATAATTGATTTCAAGTTAAAATTTCAAGATTTGTGAAGGACAAATATGCAAGTGAGTATATGAGAGAGACCAGTTATATATATAAATGAAAAATCAGATTATGATATATCATCACTAATAATAAGTGTATTGCACGAGATATATGGACACCTAAATAGATGGGCTCACGCTAGCAATACAGAATTCTATATATTGAAATGAGGTACTGGCTACTATCTATCGACAGAAGAGGGTATTGCAACTTTTCAATGAGCAAGATATGAGTGATACAAAGACACATATGATAGGTTAGAGAGTAGCTATCAGCTATGATACGAACTACATAATCTAAATCGGTCTGATGGCGTAGAACTACTTAGATCAACTAAATATAAAAAAAATGAAAATATATTCCGGTCTTTATTGAGGTGGAAAAGATGACTTATAAATGTAGATAACCACTGTGTATTCTATAAAGACAAGATATACTTTGATGGTTTTCATGATATATGTAACTTTATTATCAAGTGATGAGATCTAGATAAGCTATTCCTGTGAAGGATTAAGATCTTTGATTTACAGTATATGTCATAGTGATAACTATTTGTTATCATATATTTATAAGCCTATATTTAAATTATTTATATAAGTTTGATTTTTTGTGATAAATTGTTAATTTATATTATAAGCTAATTACATAATTTTATTTATTAAATTACAATATACTTTTGGATGTTAAAAACCCATAACGATGATAGTTTTGATCATATAGAAACAAGTTCCTGATTTGAACACAAATGAAAGAAATACTTTATTGAGGCCATACCAGATCCAAATAATAAATGATATATCGCTCCATGAAGAGTGTATATAACTGATGAGGTTGGTATAGTGATATTTGAGTCAAGATCAAATGAAGATTGAAAATTTTGATTTCCTTATTATATATGACATACGAATCATGACTTTTCTGATGAAGATTTGACAATCTTACAAAGTAAAATTAATGATAATTTTGCAGATAAGATTAATCATACGACCGATCAAATTTATGATACTATAAAGTAATTTTATATTACACCGACTTTATGATAGTAGATTATAAAGAGTCTTTGTTACAGATACAAAATCAAAAAGTATTGATATGATTTTCTGGTGGGCCGGACAGTGTAGCAACTTATGATATATTATATAACTTTTTCTTACAACAAAATTGGGATACAAACAATATATTTATTGCTTACTTTGATCATGGAGTTAGAGAGGAGAGTAAAGAAGAGTCGGATTATATCTCAAGTCATTATAAAAATACGCTACTAGGTAGATTTACATGATCAGAACATGATGAAGCGACACTAAGAAAAAGTAGGCGAGAGTTTTTTGATAATATTATATCTGAGCACTGATTTAAATTTATGATAACATGACATAATTTAACTGATAGGTATGAGACTACTATACTAAATATGATAAGATGATCTGACTTATGATGATTTTTAAATATGAGGCAAGTGGAAGGTCGTGACAGATACACAATAATTAGACCATTATTACACACAACCAAGGTAGATATACAAAAATACTGTGATGAAAAAAAACTATATTATTTTATTGATAGAACTAATTTTGATGAAAATATCTCACTTAGAAATAAAATTAGAAAATATATCATATGATTTCTTGATAAGATAAACACGGATAATGGCAAAAACTTCTGGAAATCTATGGATCGTATATATAATAAAATAGAAAATCTAGAAGATAAAAACTATATTAAGAGTAGGAAAAGATGAGATGGGAGACTTACTAAGATAGAATTACCGTCATTTTTTTGACGAGACCTTTATAGGTGCGAGTGAAATTGGAGTGTATCTATGTTTGTAAAATTATTCAAAAAATTTACAACTTATAACAACATCACTAAATCTAAACTTGAAGATTTATATAGATTTGCTGTTTGAAATAATGCTGGTAAGAAACAACTCCAAAAGATCATATTTTACAAATCACATGGGCACCTATACTCTATAATACCAAATGACCAATATAATCAAGATAAGATATTATTTTGGCGGCAAGAGCAGATAGATATGTCATGATGATATGAGTATAATCAGAGTGATGTACTTTATCTATCTAAAGATCTAAAATCATACAAATACAAATCCAAAAATTTATCCAAATACCTACTGAATAGTAAGATACCTATATTCATAAGAGATTTTGTACCAGCAGTTGTTGATACATTGCAAAATCAGATTGTATACATATATATAGATTTAATTCAAAAAAAACTAAATGGCTGATATAATGTGAACTTATAGCTGATGATCAAGCTCAAAAACACCCAGGTATATACTAGAACAGATCAAAAAAAAACTTAAGAAAACTAGTCAAAATCTTAAAAAGCTTGCAGAAAAAGAATCCCCGAAAAAATTACAAGACGAGATCAAAGCGGAAAAATTACTTGAAGAAGTGTCTTGAATAGATGATACTACCACTTTATAGAGTATTTGTTTGTGATATTTGCAATTTTAGCCATTTAAGTATCGTTTATTTGACAAACTTGATTATTTTGATTATAATTGAAATAAATATATTTTATTTTTAAGTAATTGAAGATGACAGATCAAAAATTCCAAGACTATGTACATAAATACCTTCCACAAGATCTGTGGGAAAAAGTTATGGAGTATGATATACCAGTGGAATATATACAAAGTATGCCTGAACTTATAACTCTTATTTTAAATAGCAGGACTATAAATGTCAAAGAGGATAAGCAAAGTCGATTTTCACTTTTGCCTGTTATGAACAATGAACAATTAGATAAACTTAGAGGCATACTCGATACTGAAAAGAAAAAATTTGATGAATTACAACAGAATTATGAAGATAAGAAAATAGATATAAAAAAGAAATATCTTATGAAACGAAATCAAGTGAATCAATCTATGGCCTTGCAGAAAGCCAAGGAAGAGGAAGCAGCTGCACAAAATCAGGATAATATAGCTGCAGAAAACTTACTAAAAAATCTCTAATTTTACCTATAAAACTTATCCGAGTGTATGAAAAGAGTCAGATTATATATATGTTTATTTATCGTCATGTTTTGATGATTTTTTTCTGTGATGTTCCCTAGTATAACTAGTGCGGATGGAAACCCAAGTTATGATCTATTAAATCAAGCTTTTGAAGAGGCAAGGAACCATGACTATGTAGTATGAAAATGAAATACACCACAAACTATATGATGAGAGATATTTAATCCAACATGGAATTTTGACATCAAGGTTAATCAGATGACTAATGATCTAAATAAAATAAATGATCTTCTAAAAGATGGTGTATCGTTTGATGATATTGACGAAGTAAAAAATGTTTTACAATGATGACTCAGTGAAGATGAGATAAGAGATATATTAAAGTGATGAGTAAGTGAAGATGAGCTAAGAGACTTACTGAAGAGGAAGGGTATAGACTACAGTAAAGAACAACCATATATTATCAGAATAACAAAACTAATAATAAGAGTGTGAGTCGCACTATCCGTTGGTATAGTCATAATATGAGGTATTATGTATATTGTGGCATTTGGTGATGAGGGTAAACAAAAGAAAGCAAGGAATATAGTGATATATGCACTTGTGTGATTATTGATATCGCTCTGAGCTCTCGCTATAGTTCAGCTTGCAACTACTATTACAAAAAATAGTTTATGAGTTATATCTTAGTATTTTAAATCATCATAAAAAATCTATTGACAAATAAATATAAAAAAATAGTAATGTATAGGTTATTTACTTTTATATATAAAAAATAATGGGAAAAAACAAAAACTCAACTCTAAATCAACAATCTAAAGAGCGACAACCTATAGATCAAGTAAGATCTATCTTAAATGGTGATCCACAATTAAAAGAACAGATAAATTCTATACTTAATGGAGAACTATCTACTATGATAGACGGAGTTAGTTACAGTACAGAACAAGATCTTATAGGATATCTAAAAACTATCTCTGACTACGATAAACTTGTAAATATACGAAAAAATACTCCTTCTAACTCCAAACCAAGAGAACTTGTAGAAAATAGAATGAGTGAGGTATTACCAACTATCTCTGACTACGATAAACTTGTAAATATACGAGAAGATACTTTTTCTAACTCCAAACCAAGAGAATTTGTAGAAAATAGAATGAGTGAGGTATTGCCAACTATATTACCAACTATCTCTGACTACGATAAACTTGTAAATATACGAAAAAATACTCCTTCTAACTCCAAACCAAGAGAA
>JBDHUX010000044.1:0-8380 GCA_039809405.1 Candidatus Absconditabacterales bacterium | reverse complement strand
GATATCTTGATCAACCTAGCGAGGTCTATGTCAACGCCTATTCACTTACAGTATTTTACAAATTCACCAAGGTAATCATGGTGACGAGTCTGATCGTAGATGAAGTATTGATTATCTTCTGTTTGATCTCGTGGCTTCACTGTATATGCTTTATCTAATATTACCAATATAGCCTTTTCTTTATGCTTACGATCAAGCCTCACCAATCACATAGTATCTGGATCAGTTTCTTGTTTTGCCTTTACAGTATCAAGAAGTTTACTCACGGCATCGCTATCAAGTCAAAACTTCTCAGCGTGTTTTATCGCAGCATTACAATGTCCACATCATACTACACAGTCACCATCTCATTCATGTGTATCACTATGTCGATCATAAGTCTCACCACAAGATATTTTGAAATCATAAACCAATTGAAACGCCTCTTCTGGTGTATATCACATACCGAGCAATGCCATAGACAATCATAAATCTCATCATGCAAAAGCTATCGCTCATACTGATTCGTTTTCACGGTATCATCCATCGACACACTTTGTCTTTGTATCATCAGCTGGTACTTTCATTTTCTCAACGTGTTCTTTTACTTCTTTTATTGCTTCTGGCGATTCTGCAGACAATAATTGATTTTTGTATTGATCATCGTAGTCAGGTCAAGGATTGTTTAATCACATAGTTTATATTTATAAAGTTATAAAATAATAAGACCGAAATTATACACAAAAGTATAAAAAATACAATAGATATATAAAGGTAACAGGACTATCTTCATATCATCACAACAGTAAAAAGTATTATAATTAGTAAAACTATATCCATAAAATGTATTGACTTCGGACATAAGTTTATTATAATACTATTGTGGCTATAGATCAATTTGATCTAAATGCTGTTAAAAATTTTTTTGAGAACTGTTCTTTGGATGAACATCAGCAAAAGATGTAATATGCAAAATAACAGTCTACCCTGTATTGTATATGGGATGGGTTGTTATATTGTATATTATTGCGATAATTTGTGTGGATGACTCTATGAGCATGCTCTATCTATACAAACAAGTAATATATAGTTATTACCAAAAATTTGTACAAAATTCCATGCATTTCATGGCAAGCGCTATAAGATAATAACTACAAATATAATATTATATGCCCATCCTATCAATAAAGGGCTATCATAATTACCTATATATGGTAATTTATTTTTTTTATAAAAAATTTAGTTTTGAAAGTTATAATTTAGAAAAGATAAACTATACACTCCAGTCTTGTAAATGAACAGACTCTTTCCCTGTCAAGTTACGGTAAATGTACTCACTCAAAAATGGCATAAACGGAGCAAGTACTTTGCATAGTTCACACAGTACAACATACAATACATCGTATCAAGCCATCTTATCTACATCGTTTTCTGATTTCCAAAATCTCCTACGGTTGCGACGGATATATCGATTGGTCAGATCATCCATAAATGTATTGATTGGTTTGGTTGCATAAGCGATATCGTATCTTGCAAAACCATCATCCACATCTATCACAAGCTGTACAAGTTTGCTTATAAGTCGTTCGTCAAGATCGTTTTCAAACTTGTATCAAATAAAGTCTTTTAATTCGTGCTTAGTTGGAGAGAAATTGTCAATATTGGCATAAGTTGTAAAAAAGTAGTAAGAATTTCGTAATGGTAAATTTATCTTACGGAGTACCTCTTTGATGCCATCTTCTGAAAAACTTAAATCTCATCAACTCAACAATGGTGAGCTTAGTAAAAACATCCTAATTGCATCAGCTCCAAATGCTGATATAGTCGGTCTTATATCTGGATAGTTACCAAAAGATTTGGACATCTTGCGACCATCGTTACCTAGTATAGTACCAGTACAGATCACATTACGATATGCTGGACTATCAAAAAGTATAGTTCACAATGCATGCATTACATAAAACCAAGCTCTGACTTGTCACATACCCTCTCAGATGAAATCAGCAGGAAATCAGTTGTCAAATAGTTGTTTATTTTCAAAAGGATAGTGTAGTTGTGCATAAGGCATAGATCAAGACTCTAGCCAGTTATCAAGCACCTCTACTACCCTAGTATATTTTTTGCCATCTATAAGTCACCGTATGCTATCTATATAAGGTCTATGTAAATCAAATTGCTGGTTATGTTTGGTGTCTCGATATATAGTCTTATTATCTTCAAATCTTTTTTCTAATATCTTACTACCGGTCTGATCCAAGTCATAAATCTCTTCCCTAGATCCTATTACTTTCATATCTCCATCTTCACTCTGTCGCACAGGCATAGGTGTCGCTCGAAATCTTGTACGAGATATACATCGATCTGGTGCTCACTCCATAGACTTGAGGAATCTACCATGTTTAATATGATCGGGTACCCAATTTACTTGCTCATTATTGGAAATCAACTTTGATTTGATGCTTTGTATATCTATAAACCAGCTATCTTGAGTTTTGTAGATAAGTGGGACTTGTGTACGAGGACATATGGCCACTGTGTGTGTGATAGACTCTTTTTTGAAAAGTAGTCAGCTTATCTTCAATTTTTCCATAACTATATCATTGGCATCACGATAATATATACCTTGCATATCGTGTATTTCACTACTATAATTTCATCACTCATCGAGTGCTTGCGTATCGTGTAATCAGTATCTTTTACCTGTCTGAAAATCTTCCTCTCCAAACTCTGGAGCAGTATGCACTATACCTGTACCATCTGTATCAGAAACATAATCAACTAAGTAAACCATGTGAACTTTATTGTCAATATCTGCATAATAATCAAATGGTGGTTTGTAAGCAATCTGATCTAGTTGTGATCAAGTAGTTTGATGTATGTGAATATAATCTGACTCATTTGAGTAAAATCTTGGGAGCAGATTGGTAGCTATGATATAGTACTCTTTGGTATTGAGGTCATAAATTTGGGAGTATATAATATCAGGATGGACTACAAGTGCTAAGTTCGCTGGGATAGTCCAAGGAGTTGTCGTCCAAGCGAGTAAATTATAACTACCATCCTCCAATCACTTATCTTTCAAATCATGTGTAGTCAGCGTCTGATATAGGCACATATCTTTGAAAGTTCTCAACTCTGATGCATTATCTATGATAGAATTATTTATAGTAAGGTTCCAACCTAACTCATTATCACTATCTCATATATAGGCATATCAGATAGAAGTGTGTTTATCTTTCTCTTGTATAGAAGGTGTTCAATCTATTATCTTTACTTCATACAGATACAATATACAGAGATCTCCATCAACAATAATCTTATATCATCACATATAATCTCCAATATCTATATCTACTCCAACTTCTTCTTTTACTTCTCTTTTTAGAGCTATTTCAAGATCTTCTCACTTATCTACTTTACCTCAAGGAAATTGCCAGTTGCCGTACTTGATGTTGTAAAGTGAAAGTATACCTCACTTATCATCTCTTATAACAGCTTGGACATATTTACGAAATCAGTCCTCTGTAGTTTTAAACTGATCAGTCTGCTTATCTTTATATATTGGAAATTTTACCGTGATAGCTGGATCACTTATATCGGCATAACTATTGTCAGCTTGGACTTCAAAGTTGCTTATAGGAGTGTTCAATTTGGTGGAGTACATACTCACCCTTTTGCCCTTATAGATAAGACCTTTATCCCGTATCTGCTTGAAAACTCGCATCACACTCTCCATATAATCAGCCGACATGGTTTCGTAAGCACCATCCATATCTACCCAGCGACCTATGTGGTCAATATTTCGATTTCGTTCATCTACTACACTATTGGTAAACTTCACACACTCCTCCACAAATTTTTGCACACCAAAAGTCTCTATATCTTTATTGGACTCAAGTCACAACTTGGCTTGCACTTTCTGCTCTATATATATACCATGGCAATCCCATCACCATTTGCGAGGTACCATTTTGCCTTTCATTGTCCAATATCTTGGTATAGTATCTTTTATAGTTGACTGCAATAGCGATCAATAATGTGGTACGCCATTTTTGAACGGAGGTCAGTCATAAAATGTAAACACATCGTCTTGCGATCTATCCTGTACAGACTTTTCAAATATCTTATTTTCTTTCCGATATGCCAATATCTCTTCCTCTATTTGGAAAAAATTTGGGCTTGTAGAGATAGGTGGAAATTTATGTAAACTCATCATTTATGGATATTTATGTTGTAATATTGTAATAGATATGGATATAAACTGATACTGATTATTTGGGATTGGTTTTCAAATAAAAAATAATATATTTTATAATATAATTTTAAAAAAATAGAGATCACAATCTGACTCATTGTCATAGATCTCTACAATAAACTAATACCGAACTAAAAAATGGAGAATTAAGCAAATTAAAACAAAATAATGAACATGTTAATGCACTGACCAAGCATATCCAAATCAATCTTGAACTAGCAAAGAAGTTACAATAGTGTCTAGAATATATTATTATCCATAAATTGATTTATCTTTTCGAAAGACATCACGATCAAAAATTTGTTGTCTATGTGGATCAGTTTCTCCCCCCCCCCCAATGGAGACAATACAAACAGCTCCTCAATTCATCGGTATTGAAACATGAGATATGGGTGAAGTAGAATATAGTAGATCAGCTACCTAATTAATTAAACCAGATTAAAGATCCTAAGAGGAATAAAACAATAGGTATAAGAGGAAGTGAGCATACCTCCCAAGCAAGAGTGTAGCGTTGGCGCCTATAATATATCCATGATAAGATAATCGCAAGTAGAGCTAGGATAGGTAAGAGGATAGCAGAGCATAACATTAAATAATTGGCCCATCATCCATCGCCAGAAACACTATCAAAAGTAAAAATAGAGAAAATAATAAGTGCATACGATCATAACATCAGTGCACCATTGAGGACGGTAGCTATAAATAGAGTCCACATAGCAGTAGGACGTGTCATGATTATCTATGATAATGTAATAAGGTAGATATCAAGAAAGATAATATCTTAGTATATATTATATTCATATAAGTAATGTATACTATAGTATACCACTTACCATTGCTTCTGTATTTTTTGCTGGAGCAATATCATATATCATATCAGGTTGTAAGATTATAAGTCCCTTCACGGTCCTATCTGGATGTAGAGATATAGCTCGATCGCGTGCTTTTTCATAATCTGCACCTGTTTGGACATATGTTGCTTGTGCTTTGATCTGATATCATATCATATCTTTTCGACAGACAAGAGAAACTGCAGGATTTTCTTGTATATGTTGACTTGTTTTCCCCATAAAATAGTCAATAAGCCAGATGGTATCGTTAATAATTTGGACAGACGATACGGGCACAACATTGATACCAGCAGAACCATAAGTAGCAAATGCCTTTGATGTTGCGTTAAGAATTATGTATTTTACACTATCGTCTATTGTCATTGAGGATTATGTATATATTAAATAGTTTATGCTTCACAAGATTTGCAATTTTGAAGATCCTTGAGGCGCCCAAACTGTTGTGCAGCACTTACACTATGCTGATAGTATAGAGTTTTGACACCAAGTTTCCATGCATATAGGTATAAAGCATTGATTTCCTTAACAGGAGTAGACGGGTTTATAGCAAGATTAAGTGATTGAGATTGATCTATAAATGGCTGGCGAGTCGCAGCTTGTTCTAGGAGAACTTTCTGATTAATCTCTTGGAAAGTTTTAAATACATCTTTTTCTTTATCAGTAAGGATGTCCAGGTGTTGTACTGATCCATCATTATCACGAATACTGATCCAAATCTCCTTAGTATTACATCCCTTGTCTGCTAAGAGTTTTTCTAGAAATTGATTTTTGATAGTTACCTTAATTTTTGCTATATCTTTGACATAACAATTTGACCGTATAGGTTCGATACCTTGTGAAACTTGTCCAAGGATAAATGCTGAAGATGTCGTTGGAGCTATGGCCAATAGCGTAGCATTTCTTCTACCGTATCAAGTAAGAACAGCTGGTTCTCCGTACTCTGTAGCCATTGTTGAAGATGCAGCATATGCTTTTTCTTTGATGCGTTTAAATATCTCTACATTGAGTTGTGCTGCCGGCTTAGAATCAATTGCTATCATCTTGCTTTGTAGTAGAGAGTGCCATCATAATACACCAAGTCATAGTGCCCTATTTTCTTTTGCAAATGTATATGCCCTTTCCATAAAAATAAAACATTGTTTTTTGCGAGGATCATCACTATCACGTAGTATTTCTAACTTTTGGATAAAATCTTCCATCACTGCATCTAGGAAGTACGTAAGCGTCTCAATTGCATCAGTATCTTTCCATTTATCATAGTGGAGGAGATTGATAGATGACAGACAGCAAACGAAAGACCATCTTCCACTCGAAGGAAGTGCTATTTCTGAGCACATATTACTTGCATATATCTTGTGTCATTTATCTTTATATATATCTACAGTGTGATTATTGACCGTATCAGTAAACATGATATAAGGATAACCCATCTCATTTCTTCTTTGTATAATCTCAGCCCATATAGCTCTTTTTTCATCATCCCCTTCTTCCATCTCTTTGAGCCGTTTATCGGTTACGGTCACAGCATGTGTCATTTTCTGGATCTCATTACCCTCTGTTCCAATTTTTAAAAATTCTTCTATATCAGGATGTTCTACGGGTAGATAAGGTGAAACATGTCCACGACGTACGGCCCCCTGACTAACTACATTGAGCAATCACTCAAATAGCTGCATAAAATGTACTGCTCATGACGATGTCCCATTGTCTTTGATAGGAGCTCAACGTCCGCGTAAATCACCAAAATATGCAGAAGTTCCTCAGCCGTATTTACTCATCATACCTATCTCTGCTTGTGAAAACAAAATCTGTCCCATATCATCAACAATAAAAGATCAAAAACAGCTAATAGGAAGTCATCTTTCCAATCCAAAGTTTGACCATACAGGTGACGCAAGCGAATAAAATCACTCTGACATATAGTTATAAAATTTATCTGCAAATCATGGTTTCTTAAGTATTTTTTCTGCTGTCTCTGCTATTTCTCTTATCCTATCTTCTGCAGAAATTCCTTCTTGGAGATATCATTTGCTTAAAAAATGTCTAGAGTGTTCATTAAGCCAGTACATAGTATTGTTGAGTATAATAAATAAAAATTAAAATAGATCATCACCAGTGATACTCTTACTGCGTTTGTTGTAATTTACAGAACGTTTGTTGAAAAAATCTCCATGTTTAGTCGTAATGATCTCATCATCAAACCACTCAGTTTCCTCTAGAAGTTGTTGATCAACATCAAAAATAGATCTCATACCTATGCTTCTAAGAGAATTATTAAGTCTATTTTTAATAAATTCAATAATAACTATCTTTGGTAAAAACTCTAATTCTCACTTCTCCAATATCCGATCAAGTACTTTAATCTCTCACGCAAGAGCGTCACGGCAAGATTCTATAATTCTTTGCTCTAAATCTTGATCAAATCGCTCAGGATGTTCTTGTCTTATTATATTTATAATTTCAATACCAAATAATCCATGTATCTGTTCTTCTTTGGATGTGGCTTCAACTGCATTTGATATCCCCTTAAAGATATTCCTATATTTGTTAAATGACATCATGATAAGGAATTGTGAAAATAGTGATACATGTTCTATAAAAAGAGAAAATAATAATATAGAAAGTGTATACTCTCTATTATCTTCACTCTTTGCGGTTCTTATAGCTCATTCCAAGTACTTAACTCTATCAATCAGAGCTGGCATTTGGTCTATTTTTGCAAACTCTTCATTGAGTCCAAGTATTTCTAAAAGATGTGAATAAGCATCCATATGGCGTACTTCACTCTCCGCAAATGTAAATCATACTGCCGCCATCTCAGGCTTTGGCATTTTCTTATAAATATCTCATCGGAATGCTTTGACTGCTACCTCTATCTGAGCAATGGCAAGCATTGTATGCTTAATAGTATGTCTCTCTGCATCATTGATATTAATCTTAAAATCCTGTATATCAGGTGTATAATTGAACTCTGTATGTAACCAATACGAATGCCTTATGGCACTTACATATTCATATAATTCTGGATATTCATATGGTTTGAGATTAGTTCTTTTTTTAAAGATATCTCTTTTCCTCATCGAAGCTCTTTTTTCTCTATATAGGATATAGGCCTTCGCAACTTCGTATTTATTATATTTAATGAGATTTTTTTCCACCTCGTCTTGTATCGTCTCGACAGTAATAGTATTATCTGGTCCACGATTTCTATAGATAATCTCTAGCTCTTGTAAAATATCTGCAGTAATCATAGGTATATCTCATTTATCTGCCTGGCAAGCATCAAAAGCCTTTC
>JBDHUX010000043.1:0-8450 GCA_039809405.1 Candidatus Absconditabacterales bacterium | reverse complement strand
AGTTTGCTGATAAATATAAAAAATACAATAATGTAGAAGTGATAAATTTTGCAGATCAAAAAACTATGGGTCAGCTGTATCAGATAAGCGATATAAGCATATGTCGTGGCGGATCAACTACTCTTGTAGAGCAGCATCTATTCAACATCAAGCAAGTCATAATTCCAATACCATGGACACATGATCAGTTTGACAATGCGAGATATTTTGAAGGTAAATACAATGACATTATTATAGATCAAAACGATAAATGATATGAAGATAAACTAAAAGAGACACTATCAAACTTAATATGATACAAAAAACAACAACCAGATATGAACGAGGTCAAAGATTATATAGTTTGAGTAAAGGAAAAGATATTGGATAGTATAATAAAGTAAATTATATTTTAGTGTCATCCTGGACGGGGTGAAGGATCTCAATGCTGTGCGAAATAATAAACAAGCATCAAAGCAGTGTCGTTGAGATTCCTCGACAAGCTCGGAATGACAAGAGTCGTCACCTCCTGCAGGACTGCGGGGGTCTCAATGTTGTGCGAAAGAGTAAAACAAACCAATTTAGAAAACATAAAATATCAAATCTATGGAAAATATAGCAAATATAATACTGTGAGCATTGGTATGATGAGTTATAGGTTTTTTGATTGCAAGGATGTCAGGCATGGCAAACCATATGAAAACTCGTAAAGAGATAGTCAAACAGAGTAAATCGGTGATCATGTGACAAGCTATAGAGCAACTTGCACCTTTTATGCCAAATTTTCCATATAATCCCAAAGATATGATATTTATATGAAGATGATTTGATTATATAGTTTTTGACTGACTGAATCAAGGTATTATAAAAAAGATCGTAATACTTGAAATAAAGAGTAAAAAAAGTAGTCTAAATAAAAACGAACTACTTATAAGATCAGCAGTAGATAACAATAAATTTGTATATGAACTGATAAGGATATAAGAGACAATGGAATCAAGTATAATATTTATAGTCTTAATATTGGTATTTTGCATGGCAGTTTGACTTGCTTATAATTTTCTGTCTAAGTCCAATTATGATGATCAAGGTAAAAAGTCAGATCGTCCCTCATATATCGTGTGAGATAAAATAAATAAACATAAAAACAATAATAGTCTGTGAGATATAGAGATAAGAGACTTGGAAATAGCAAATCTAAAAGCTGAATTGGATAAACATATCATGGGAAATAAAGATTTAAAAATAGCTATGATACTTTGTTTTTTTACAAAACAACACTTACTTATAGAGTCTGTGCCATGACTCGCAAAAACTACCGCAGTAAAGTTATTTTCAAAATTGGTGGATTTTGATCAGAAGAGGGTACAATGAACTCCTGACCTCCTACCGTCCGACATAGTTGGCAATCAAGTGATTGTATGAGGCAAAGTAGAGTTTAATAAATGACCTATATTTACAAATATCTTACTGTTTGATGAGATAAATCGTACCACTCCAAAAACTCAGTCTGCACTCATCCAAGCTATGGAAGAGAAGCAAGTAACACTATATGGACAGGATATGAAACTCCCAGACCCATTTGTGGTATTTGCGACTTTGAATCCTATAGAGCAAAGGTGAACTTATTCATTACCAGAGGCACAGCTTGATAGATTTGGTATGAAAGTTACGCTAAACTATCCTAGCAGAGAAGAAGAGAAACAGATTATCTCCATATCAAATGTAAATACTGATGATATAAATCCTGTCATTGATCAGAGTATCTATCACTCCATAATTCACAAGATAAACGACATATCTTGCAGTGACAATGTCCTAGACTATGTAGCAAATATACTTGAGTACAGTAGGATAGGGAAAGATGTAAAAATAGGCTGATCTCCCAGGTCTGGCAAAGATATGATAAAATTTGGTAAGTGTGTAGCATATATAAGATGATCTGATGATGTAAGTATAGACGATATAGATACGATAAGAGAAAATGTATTATCTCATAGAATTATAAAGAAATAAGTAAATAGATTTAAAATATGTAGATTTATATTGTGAATGAATATAATTATGAAATGATATTGTACAAATATAGAACAAGACACTATAGCAAATGAGTATTTTCGTAAAGTACTTTATACAGGTAAACATATGCAACTTGTATTGATGAGCTTGGAACCATGAGAAGATATTTGAGAAGAGATACATGAAGGGAATGATCAATTTTTCAGATGGGAATCTTGACAATGACTATGTATCATAGATGAGAATAGATACGAAATATCAGATGGATTTGTTGTAGTGATACCATCAGGGACAAAACATAATATAATCAACACCTCTGATACCCAAGATCTAAAAATGTACACCATATACTCACCTCCTCATCACCAAGATGGTATAATTAGAGAAACCAAAAAAGAAGCAGAAGATAATGAGGCAGATTTTGATGGTAGGACAACGGAGTAATACTATTATCTATAATTTGATATAAATATGATTAGCAGTAATATCAGTGAGATCGTCTGACAAGAGATAACAGATATAAAGCAACTAAGCTGAGGACTTACAAATCAAGTCTACCTTGTGCAATTGAAGGATTGAGAGAAGGTAGTTGTAAAAGTCTGAGACGATCTACAAAGAGAGATTGATTTCTTTTGATATATGGCAAACATAGATACTCTTTTCCCAAAACTAATAGATACAAAGTGAAATAATGTACTTATCATAGAGTACAAAGAGGGGAAAAATTGAAAAGAGGTAGTGAATAATATAAATGAAGATAATCGGTACACGATATGATTACAACTTGGCTATGCTATAAAAAAATTACATAGTATAAATATGCCTTTAGGTATAGATAAAAAAAATGAAATACAGAAGATGATAGATTACTTGTCATTGGACAATGTGCAAATATTTGACCAAACTGCATATAATAAAAATCTTGAACAACTTAGAGCATGTCTAAATAAAAGTAGTAGTAAATTTATTTTACTGCATGGAGATTTTAGTCCTCACAATTGCCTGTTCATAGAAGATAGATCAGGTTATCATATATCAGCCATATTAGATCCATCAGGTAGAGTATGACGATGAGCAAATTACTTTGATATAGCATATCTTATGAACACAAGATGGAATAAAAACAAGTCACAATTAAAAAAGTGATTTGAAAAAGAGTACAGAGTAGATCGAGATGGTGAGTTTTATGCGTCAGTAGAAAAAACAATAAAAATGTATCTTGCAGAGATATATAAAAGTATGTGAGACATAGAAAGCTCTAAAAAAATAGTAGATACATTATGAAGTATATAGAGCGATGCTCACCAAATAGAGCTAATATATAAAGTAAAAATATAGATATACAAAGATACCTATATTTTTTTATATTATAGATTATAAACAGTTTTGTATCATGAAGCAGATTTTATTTCTTAGCTAGGTAGTATTGACCTTCGCTATTTTTTAGAAATAAATCTTTATGTTTATGTAAGTTTAGTGATATTGTATTTGGGCTAACCATTTTTTCTTTTAGGACGTGTTGTGTGAGTTCTTTGATGGCCATAGGTCTGCCAGCTTTTTTAATGACTCTTATAAGTATGTCTTTCACTTGTCAACCCAAGTATCATCGTGTTTTAGGTACATATATACCAAGTCATATATTTACAAATTCATCACGAGATTTGACCATCTCATTGTGTACCGTAGAAATTTTGATTACTTTATTTGGAAAATATTCCATTACTTTATTTGCTACTTCATTATAGTGCAGTGGTTTATTTACAACTGAAAATACATATAATATCTTTGCTTTTATAGTCTTTGGATTAACTACTGGACATTTAGATGATCATATCTTACCATCAAATGTAGATATGTCTCTTATTACTTCGAATAAATTTGTATAAAATTGACTATTTGAAAAATAAATTATATTTGGGTATTTGGATTCGTATATAGATTTAACCTGGTCTATAAAATTATACATATCTTGTTCTTTATTGCTATGTTTCGCAAAGTGGTCTTGTATATACTTAGCCATATCTGTAAGTGCTGTTTCATAGATAGGGTCAAGGTAGAAACACTTTTCTAGATATTTATTTCTAGTGAGGCTGACTATATCAAAATCCGATAATAATACTACTTTTAGTTCCTGTGGGGATAGGTCTGATATTTTTTTATCTATAAGTTTGGATATAAGTTTACTCCAAGATAATAATCAGCCATTTTGATCCAACACATCCTTAGCGATTTGGATGATATTTAGGTATTTATCATTATTTACTACCAATCTTCTAAATCTCATTAATCCTTGATTTTCTATCTGCCTTATTCTCTCCCTAGTCATACCAAATTCATTGCCGATCTGCTGTAGTGGTATCTCTTTATTGTTACTCAAACCAAATTTCTTGATTAGAACAAATTGTTCTTTAGGCTTGCAGTACTGTAGAACATCTGCAATTTTTGTGACAGATAAATCAATTTCTAGTGTTGATTCATCAACTTTTTTTGTAAAAGTCATTTGGATATTGTGTGGATATAAATTAGTCTGTATTTGGATATAAATTAGTCTGTATTGTTTGATGATGATAAATACGGAGGTAGATAGTAAGTCTCTTATATAAAACTATACTATTTCTCAGTAAGTACTAGATAATCAACTAATAACTTATTATTATCATACCTACTATAATAAATATAAAATATAAATCTATTTTCAAGTTATTTTTATGATTTTTACAACTTTATCAAATATAATTACTATCATGTCAATTTTATTTGAGATATAAACAATTATAATGAATAAATATTACAAATAATATATTTGATATATAAGATAAGATAATTATGTTTTAGTCATCTCTGCATAGGTGTATAGATGTTGTCCTATGACTGTCTTTATAGACTAGATATAGTATCGTAGCATTTTATAATATAAATTTGTACTTGTGCTTACTTTACAATAGCATGTGATAATAATATAGTAGTAGATAAATTTATATAAATAACATAAGTCAAATGATAAATTTAGAAAAAAATCTAAGTACTTACGCCGACAAAGAGAATTGATTGTTAAATGTTGTAATAGAGATAAGTAAATGAACTTCAAATAAAATAGAGTATAGGCCAGAGTGATATTTTGAGCTTGATAGAACTTTATACCATCAGATGTTCTATAATTTTGATTATGGTTTTTTACCTCAAACTCTAGAAGGTGACTGAGATCCTATAGACGTAATACTACTCACAACTCATCCCGTGCCTATGTGATGCATAGTGAAATCCAGAGTTATATGAATGATACACACACAAGATCAGGATGGTCCAGATATGAAGTTAGTCTGTGTGCCGAGTCATAAAATAGACCCTAGACGAGATCATGTAAATTCAATAGAAGATTTAAATAAACACTCCCAAGAAGAGTTACTTTGATTCTTCAAAGAGTATAAAAAATTAGAAAAGTGAAAGTATGATAAAGTAGAGATATGATGATTTAGGGATAAACAGGAAGCATATAAACTTATAGATATGGCAATAGGAACCTATAAAAAACAACATTGATAAACACATACAATAAAATAATCTTATTGTGCCGATATCATTTATAGTATCTGATAGCATATCAATTAATATAAAATATTAGAAATTTAATCTTTATATAACTTAAACAAATTCACTATGAAAAAATTACTATTAGTATGAGTGTTAGTCCTCTCTATAGCAATAGTTGGTTGCAGCAAAAAGACATGATGAACATGATGATCAGAATTGATATCATTTGCTGAATGCATAACAAAAGCATGAGCAACATTTTATGGAACAGAGTGATGTCCACACTGTAAAGATCAGAAAGCTATGTTTGGGGTATCTATGAAGTATGTAAATTTTGTTGATTGTGACAAACAAAGTGCGTTATGTCAGTCAGCATGAGTTACATGATATCCTACATGGAGGTTTGCGAATGGAAGTACATTGCAATGAACTCAACCACTTGAAGCTATAGCAAGTAAAACAAACTGCCCACTTACTACTATCAACACATGATCATAGCAGCTATAAAAACAATCATAATTGCAAATTATCGGATTTATACATTAAAAATACCTGATAATAAATAAAACGACAAATAAAGCATCATATATTAGGTAGATATAAATTATAATCTGATTATCTTTATATCTATCTTTTTATTTTAAAATAAATGATAATCGTATCATGGATATAAATCAACACAATATAGAAAAAACTATACTTATCATAGCAAAAGATCCTACTCTACTACCAGAGAGAAAAACTACATGATCTGTCTGTCTAGACTTATGTGTAAGCGACGATACAATTATAAATCCAGGTAAAATAACCATAGTATCAGCTGGGATAAAGACAGTAATACCACACTGACGACATAGTAAGGTGTATGCTAGATCGTGACTCCCCACCAAGCAGTGAGTTACTCTTGCAAATGCGGTAGCAATCATAGACTCTGACTATAGATGAGAGTATCGACTTCAATTGCGAAACATATCTGATCAAGTAGTCAAGTTGGGCAAGTGAACAAGGGTTTGTCAGATAGAGTTCTGTCCCACTTATATCCCAGAAAATCAAACCATATGAGACGATATAGCGCCAGGTCTAAAATTAATCTGTGACACAGACTTGTATGACAACTGTGATAAGATATTTCCTACCGATAGATGAATTTGATGACTTCACTCCACTGGTAAGTAAAATGTTTGTAAATATATGAAGATAATAGGATAAGTAAAAAACTACCTCAAGTGAATACACTATATTATTGGTAGTTTTGTTTTTAACAGGCTTCAAATCATTCAAATATCTCTGGAGATGTAGAGATAAGCTCTCTTACAATTTCCTTCGTCTCTTTTGGATTATTTTTCATCCACTTTTTTACAGTGGCTGGACTTAAATCCTTTACAACTTCAACTCTCTCTTGCTTCAACAATAGATCAACTTTGGACGACATATCAAGCAGTTGGACAAGATTAATTGCGTCAAAAGAAGTTGATCCGCTAGATGCAGATACAACTTGACCAGTACTTAATTTGATAATTAGATCTATCTGATCTTTTGTGAAAGTCGTGTCGATAATCATCGCGAGAGCAATAGATCTATTACTTGCTGTAGATGTTTCTATCTTATTTACTCCTACCTCTTCAACGCAAGAGGTAAAAAATAAACCGAATCCTACAAGGATCAAGATAAAAAATAATACTTTTCTCATTTTCTTTGTTTTTACTTTGTTAATCAATGTTTATTTGTTTTTTCGGGGGTGGTTTGATTCTCAGTAAATATAAATTTGGGAGTATTTTCGCCCGGAACATAGAATGCTTTCATGCTATTCAAAGGAGTTTTTTTATTTTCACCAGGAATGAAGACCACTCTCATACTATCCAAAAGAGTTTTTGGTTGCTCTCGCTGGAAGATATTTGTCAGTTTCATTTTCACTACACTACTAGATAGTCTATTATATAAAACATATAAACTATCTTGGTTTGAAGTAAACGAATTTCTTGCACTTTGTACACTATCAAGATCTTTTCTCAGCTCAGATAGTTGATTATTTTGATCTTCTAGTATACAAAACAAACTATCTCTAGTTATCTTTGCACGGTATAGTTCTGATCTCAAAGTACTTTGTAAGTTTTCTATATCAGTCTTGATGGGCTTGATAATAGAGTCATTATTACTAGTGGCATCAAATACCACTTTTTGTAACATCTCGTTGGTGTATTTTTTACCAACAAGAATTTCAGCCGTAATCCTAGCTATACTATCCTTTTCAAAAAGATAAGTAATGTAGGTGATGGTAAACAGTAGCAACACTACCGATAGCCATCTTACTTTACCATAATTCTGCATAAATATAAGATTAATTTTTGTGAAACAATTTGATATTGAATGATTGAAGTTGTTAAAGAACAAGGTGCCCACTTTTGGACATCAAGTTTATAATCATCTCTCTCTCTCTCTCTTTGTCAATAGATTTTTGTAAGATTTATGTCAGATAAGAAACGCAAAACAAAAAATACCCACACGTTTAAGCATTTTATAAGATGATCCAATTTGAATTATATATGATAATATTAGTTGTCTTGATTGTAGAGAGGTTTTTTATTTACTTTCCAAGAACTATACAATGAAAGTACTATAAATAATAGTCATATCGTTCATACAAGCACTTCTGGGAGATGTATTATAGTTCACACAAACATCATAACTGCAAGAGCTATCACAGCATAAAAAGCGCCATGTTGTATATAGCGGTACGAAGAAAGAGTTCATTTTTCTAGCATATATATAGTAGAACTACGGACAAAGAAAGCACCTATGCCCAATCAAGCAGCTATTATAAATATATTACTTGACAGCGCAAATGCTCATATAACTCAGTCTAATGAAAAAGAAGCATCCAATACCTCTAGGTACAAGAAACTTGCAAATCATGTTTTGGC
>JBDHUX010000042.1:0-8504 GCA_039809405.1 Candidatus Absconditabacterales bacterium | reverse complement strand
AGTACGGTATAATATATGCATTGCATCGTTGTGTAGATAAGATAGCAAGATATTTTGTTGCACTATTTGGTGATAGATGTGTATATAAGCTGATCTTGGATGGTAATAGGACATTTGGACTCGAAAAGAAGCGAGATGTAGAAACCATCATAGATGGTGATGCGATCATCAAGTCTATAAGTATGGCAAGTATAGTAGCCAAAGTAACGAGAGATCGTACGATGATCAGATATAGTAAGAGATATCCATGATACTGATTCGATAAACATAAATGATACGGCACCAAATTACATGCAGCTGCTATATCAAAACACTGAATTTGCCCTATACATAGAGTATCTTATCTAAGAAATATTTTACAAAACTAATATTTACTACATAATATCTTATACCAAATTTGCTTTTTTAAAACTTTTTGTTATAATTACAAATAATCTTATTATCCTCATATGTATATAGAAGATTTTATAGCTCAGTTTTCTTTGGAGCAAATCATACATATAGAACATACTCAAGATCATCAGTATCTGTCTTTGTCAAAAGCACGAGATAAGATATCTTCCAGATACTGAAATACAGATGAAAACAAGATAAAGTTTTTGGATGGGGTAATTTACAATAGTCTTGTAAGTTATCAGATATGATGAGATGGTTTCTTATGGCGAGCGGAGTTTGCTGACAAGATTTCGAGCGATCGACAAGATGCGGATATATACAATACTGATTGGTGGTATAAATTTTTATCTGATAGTCGTTATAATAAAAGACTTATCAATATGAAGATAAAAAGATTGTGAAAGATTTTTGATAAAATTATTTGAGTTGATGTATCGGATTATCGTATATTTTATGATGATATGAAGATATTCAATAATCATATTGCTACTATTGTAGGCAATAAGGATAGTATGAAAACGATAGTATTTGCTACCAAGATGTATGGCTATGGTTGTAGGATAGTATTTGATTATACTGTTCCGTATTCTATGGATATACAGATACCTGTGGATAGTAGGATTATCAAGATATTTAAATACAACTACCATGGTGATAACGATGCTACCGATAAATCTATAAGGTCTTATTATAGGGATTTGAGTTTGAAGTATAATATACCACCACTACATTTGGATAGTTTATTGCGGATAAAATACTGGGATTTGATAAAGATATAGTATAGTTGAAAATAATCGGATTGTATATATTGATTAAAATATTAGTTTTGATTTGAGTGACTCAGTTGGAGATCCTTCAGTAAAACTTCAGGATGACAATTACTTTTAATCTTACATTGTCACTCTGTAGTCCTGTGTGAGTCTCAATGATACTATTTTAATACTTATCTGTCATTCCATACAATACTGAGATCTCTCCGCTACGGTCGAGATGACAATTAATTTAACTTTGCTGTGATCTGAATCATTTACTTCGTTTCACTTTGCTCTGGATGACAATTAAATTAGAGATTATTCCCAGCAGTTTCATGTGGGGCAAGCTGTTATACTAAGGATGACACAAAAAAACAAAAGACAAAAATAAACAAAAAATTACAAAAAACCTAAAATTAGTTTAATTTATTTATAAAAATTTCATTATGAACAAAATTGTACAAGAAAATTGATCCGATGGGTCAGAAAATGCTTTCTTGGAGAAAGCAAACCTTACAAACCTTACATTTGACTTCAAACCAAAGAGAGCTAAACAAACAGATTGAAATTTATCTTGACCTCATGCTGATAGGAAATGAGGTAGATCGTCTAGATCTACGAGAGATAGATCTCCAAGGAGAGATGATGTAGTATCACAACCAGCCATAGAATTTGATCCAGGTGATGAGATACCTGTAAAGATATGATCTCTATTGTGACTTGAGCAAGTATGACAGTGCATATTTATAGAGTACAAAGATGATATCATCATAGTAGACTGCGGACTTGAGTTTTCTGCAGTAGAGACTATGGGTGCTGATTACATCATCCCTGATGTATCTTACTTGAAAAAAAATCAAAATAAAATTAGAGGTATAGTGCTAACTCATGGTCACTTGGATCATATATGAGCACTTAGAGATGTATTGCCACAACTAGACTTTACTCCTACTGTGTATACAACACCACTTACACTTTGACTTGTAAAAAAACTCTATGAAGATCCAAAAATTATCTCTAGATTGAAATACAAACTAGTCAATCCTGATGTAGATCTATTGAAATTATGATGTTTTGATATAGAATTTGTAAGAGTAAATCACAACATCCCAGAAACATTTGCATTATCTATCAATACTCCAAAATGACTTATCTTTAACTCTGCTGATTTCAAGATAGATCATACTCCGGCGATAGATAAACCAGCAGACTTACCAAAGATAGCAAGGATAGGGACAGAGTGAGTAAGACTTTATATATGAGATAGTTTGTGATCAGACAGGAAAGGTCGATCCAAATCAGAAAAACTTATATGAGAAAATTTAGATCATATCATCAAACATTCAGATTGAAGGCTTATCATAGCGGCATTTGCTTCCAATATCGGTAGACTTATACAGATAATTCATTCAGCAGTGAAATATAACAAAGTTGTATTCTTATCCTGAAGGTCTATGGTTAACAATACAGAGATATGTAGAGAGTTGGGGTATATAGATGTACCAAAAGATTATCTCAGAAAAGTTGATAATAGTATAGGAGATTTACCAGATGATAGAGTGGTTATACTTTCTACGTGAGCTCAATGAGAAGAATTTTCTGCACTTGCTAGGATAGCTAGATGAGAACATCCACAGATCGCGCTAAAGAAGTGAGACACTGTATTAGTAAGTGCTACAACTATACCTGGCAATGAATCACAGATGTCTTCTATGTTAAACAATCTAGTGACTAAGTGAATCAATTTGATAACCAATAACGATATGGATGTGCATGCATCTGGACACTGATATGAAGAAGATCATAAACTTATGATATCACTTGTAAGACCAGAATATGTGATGCCGTTTTATACTCAACCACTTGAGAGATATGCGCATAGGAAAATAGCTCTAGATATGTGAATAGACGACCACAAGATACTGATGCCAAAAGAAAACGGAGCTATCATAGAGATGTATGATAAAGGTATTATATTATCCAATAAATTTATGAAATTGGATACTATACTTGTAGACGGTAAAGGTATATGATGACTACATGGCGAGTATGTTATGAAAGCCCGCAAGATTATGTCAGAAAATGGTATGGTAACATTTATCATGAAGATAGATGCATCAACTAAGAAAGTGGTATGAAATATACAGATAGAGTCTAGATGATTTGTATATACTACAGAGATCAAGAAAGTACATACCGATATAGTTAAGTATATAGAGAGAGAGTACACCAATAGGATATCCAAGTACGACAATATAAAACAATGCCTAAAAGACATTAAGTCTGATTTAGAACAAAACCTAGAAAAAGCACTAGGTCGCACACCTATGATCATACCTATGTTTGTATATATCAATGACGGTAAGGTAGTGTGAGAGCCACAGCATATAGAAGAAGATATAGATTAAAACTATTTAAATCAGATTATTTTCTTATTTTCATATCGTATATGCTTATAAATATATCATCAGATCATCTTTATATATATCAAGATAATCAGAAAATTCTTGTTCCAAGATGAGATCTAGAAACTAATTTGCCCAGAGTGATGCACAAGTTGTTGTCATGATGGGATTTTTCTAGCAAAAAATTACAGATACATGTGATCAATGGACCGTGATCTTTTACCAATCTTAGAGTAGGGTGTTTGGTTTGCAATACGATTGTAAGTATATACAAACATACCAAAAATATACAGATCGAACTTTACGATCTATCAAAGATGGATTTTTATAGCACACTTTATAATGCTGGTATTGTGTCAAGATATGGTATGATTTATATCTGACAGCAGAAAAATTACTGGAAATATGATTTGGATGATATGAGCTGGGAGAAAGTAAATTTAAGCGACTATCTACACGATGGAGTGATAGATTTGAGTGATTTATTCGATAATTGAAATTATCGAGTAGATGAAGTATGAGATAGAGATTTTCTTCATGAGATAGGTATTGATTTATATGAAGATAAACTGATCTTTTCGCTGGACGACAGCAGATATGAGCTTGATATGTCAGCACTTGGATGGAAGAAAGTAGAAAAACTTATACCAAACTACTTATTAGAACCAAATATATGAGCCGGCAAGATTTAGTTACCGACTCATGAACCGATCCAATAATACTACATACCTATACTTTGTGAACTGGCAATAGTATGATGGATTGATGGTTCTATGGTAGTTTTTTCCGCTAGGAATATATTGAAGCATTCTTTTCAAACATGAGGAACTCATAATCGTGGAAATAAATTTTTTGATTTGCTGTCTGTTATCCTTATAGACAACGGTCTATTTATGGCAAATCATTGTAGATTTCTGTTGCTATCAGGCTGGATTGTGGCTCTTATAGATTTTGTAAAAACCGTATCAAATATATTTGCATCTTCTACTAGTTCTTTCCTAGATTGATATATTCATGCTGATAACTCTACTTGTTTTCTAAAAGATGGATTACTTAAAACCAATTGTTTTATACTTTCATTTACACTTTTGGTATTTTCAAATAAATTCCATAACTCTATATCGTGATGGTGTGAATTTACCATACCAGCAGTACGGAGTATATACACTATGTCCTTCTCGTTATCCAATGATAATCTTTTTTCTGATATTTTTGTTTTATCTACAATATCATCTAACTCTATAAACTCTGCTTTCATACCTAATTCATTAGCTATGTGCTTTACTCAATCTATGTATATATCTACATGTTCTTTGGAGACGCCCAATTCATCTGCATAAAATAAACCATCTGTGATGATATTCCAAGAGAGATCAAATCATATATCTTCTGCGTTTTTACTTATACTGTTTAAACGTTGTAGAGTTATCATCTCTCACTGCTGTGGTTTGGATCATATAGTTTTTAATGGATTTGGGATCTTGAAAGGGAATGCTGATAGAGCTATAGAGATCTCATTATTCTTTGAGACTTTATTGCTGATCTGGTTTGTTATATTATCTTGTTCTTCTTGAGTGTAAGATTTACCGGCTCTCCGCTGTGGTGACATTATCAATGTTGATAATAAATTTATATTTATATCTGTATTTATTTTCATTTTTTGTTATTTTTATGATGTAAAAAAATTCTACTTGATTGATGCTAGTAAGTAGAATTTTGAGTAATTTAAAATTATCAGTAAAAGGCATCTACTTACTATAAAATGCAAAAAAGTAATAAGCATAAGTAGATGCATATGATATCCTAACTATAATGATCTGTATCTTTGTCATGTATGATTTACATTGAAGTTATAAAGAAAAATCTCCCTTCTTACTGGGTGTATTGCTCAGTAGTCTTGGGAGATGTTATTTTTTTGTTATAGATTTATTTTATACAAAACTCTCTCAACCAATGAGCTGAAGAGTAAAAAAATATGATCTGACTGATGATAAACTTATTTTCATCCTAAAAATTTATAATATACTGATACTGTTTTTATATATTTTACTTTCTCAAAATCAATATATATTTATAATTATCTGATAACAGAAAGTTATCAAGATTTTACTATTATAGCTATTGTTCTATCTTACTTAACCTTTTATCTCCAGTTACATATATAAACAGATACAAGTTTGCTTTTTTATTTATAGGATCTCGTTCTGCACCCATAAGTCCATATTTAACAAGCTTTCCTACTCATACTGTAGCTCTTGATATTTTTTTTCATTTAGTATCATATCATAGTTCTCACCATAACGTCATGTTATTTTTTAATACTGTAGATGTACTACCACCAATAACATCCTTATCAAATACAAAATCACTTCTAATTCATCCATGTTCTATGGTCAAAGCTCATGATGGCTTATCTTGATTTGTATTTTTCCAGACACTTGCTTTGACCCCATGTGTGGATCAAGAAAGGTGAAACTCCATATTTCCAGCTCTATTAAACACTCATCAACTTATATATGTTTTAGGATTTCATTTTTTTGATAGAATCACCTTTCATCATAGTGCTGATCAAGGTATCATTGCCTGTGTAGAGAGCTCAAAATGACTATCAGCACTAACTGGATGAGCACGATGTAAGGTAGCTGGAGTTGCCACATTTCATACTGATACAGATAGATTTTCTTTCGGATTAATATTGAGTCAGACGCCACTTCACACTATACCGTCTTTGCCGTCGGTTTGCAATATAGCCCAGCTATCCAAAAACATCCAATCTGTCAAAGGCATAACCATAGCTCATCACACTCTTATACTTATAGAAGATGAAACTCATAATTTATCGGTGTTAAAAGAAGTAGTTCATATTCATCATACATATGTTTTTATATCTATCTCTTTTGCCTTTTCTAGTACTTCATTTAGATTACTAGAATCTACTTTTTCTAGGGTAGTATTTGCTTTATTATAGCCAGATGATAGTAGATCAAATGTGTCTTTTGATACTTGATCTTTTTTGCCTACCACAGTTTCCATCTTGTCAGGATTGTTATTGCTGTTATTGCTGATAGTGTCTTGAGATTGAGCATTTGTCCCAGTTCATAGTCATGCTATAAGTGCAATAGTAGGTAAAATATGTTTCTTTTTCATAATATTATTTTTTACAAAGTAAATAATCCATTTTGGACTTTATGATATTATTATAATCGTGGGGGGGGGGATTTGTCAAGTATTTTATAAAAAATCCGATAACTAAAAGCTATCAATATCAACAAAGTATAGATATCATGCTGACTATGAGAATTATAATTTCGAGAAAATGTATACTTATTTACAAAGTGGATGTAAGTACTATAGTCAGATTATCTTCATATCATTATAACTTATATAACAACTTGTTTTACTGTCACATTTTTTTATAATATAAGTAGTACGATATATGGGGATGCTTATGGAATTGACAGGAAATGTTTCTTGTGGTTGCTGTTGTTGGGTGATGGTTTCCAACTAAATCCACTATCAAAAACAAATGCAAACAACAAATTTGCGAAGACTAGCAACTCAGTTTACAATCTTGTAAAAGGTGCTTTTGCTCCGGCTTACACTTTTGCTTAGTCTGATAACTCCTATCTATTTTATGACTTGTCTTGAAGATAGGATACGAACCTTAGACCAGTCAAAAAAGTTTAGGATTACTTGAATAAATCCAAAAAATATTTATTGCCAGTCTGGAGGTAAAATAAATATTACGATATCCAGACTATAACAGTAGAGTATCATGAGATTGTTTTTTGGACACGAGTTCAAATCTCGTCATCTCCACCAATTTAATTTGAGTGGAGTTTTTTGTTGCATTGATTACTATAATGATTACTATCATATTATACTTATATTATTTATTTATCTTACTATACACAATAATGAAACTTATCCCTATCACACTTATTTTTGCTACTTTGGTATTTGCTTGATGTGTCAAAAAACCTATAAATACAGACACTGCAGTAGACATACAGACTGGTGTAGATATAAAAACAAATGTGCAACAAGAGCCAGATATAATCAGTATGTGATGAGAAGATCAGACTACTACACCAGCCGATAGTGCAGATGCAGTAATAACACCATACCGACTTGATATGACCGATTGAAAAGATGCTATCTCTATAGATTTACAATCATGAGATAAGATAATTATCGCTATCAAGCAAGTTCCCGTAGATGCTTATATACATGTATCACAGATCGTATACCCAGACGGGACTACAGACTGACCATTTGAAGATGGACATACTTTTGTGATCACGCAAGCTGGGTCTTACCAATTTATCATCTCACCAGATATGATGGCTAGCAATGAGATTTACACTGGCAAAGTAGATGCAGAGCTACAGCTCTTTAGAAAATAATATCATTTTTACTTTGTGTATCGATCATATGAATATAAGCAGAAGTGTTATAGTTACAGCTATATTGATTTTTGGATTTACAATATTTCCTATATCAGGTACTTATGCACAAGATAAATTTGATGATATATCGGACAGTAAATATAACGATAGTATCAATTCCCTTTATTCTCGTAGTATTATATCGTGATATGGTGACGGTACTTACAGACCAGATCAGACTATCACTCGTGCAGAGATGCTCAAGATAGTGATGTGAGCTTGATGAAAACTAAATAAATCAGGTATAAATTTAGACTGTTTTGATGATGTAAGTAGTGGCGATCGACATGCATCTTATATATGCACTGCAAAGCAATTCGGTATAGTATGATGATATTGAGATTGACATTTCAAACCTGACAATCCTGTCACCATATCGGAAGGCATCAAGATGGCACTTGGTTCTTTTGGTATTAAAGTTTCAGAGTGAAGTGGTAGTCATTGGTATCAACCATATTTTGACTATGTGTACGATCATGATATACTATCTAAGTATAGTATAA
>JBDHUX010000041.1:0-8754 GCA_039809405.1 Candidatus Absconditabacterales bacterium | reverse complement strand
CCTTTGGTATCTTTACCATAACTTCAGGCTTCTCTACGGAAAGCACTACTATATCATAGATATCTTATTGGTAATATATCAGCATCTATCATCTTATCCATAAACATAGGTCATATACTATGCTCCGCACTAGCTACCAGCACCATATCATCATGGATTAATTCGTATGTCTGATCGTTTGGATTGTATCTGCCCATCTTTTTCATCACTTCTTTCTTCATAATTACTGGAGGTATCACAGCAGAAAAAGGCCTATTGCTTATGTTTAAATTATTTGATGATATGATATAATCTATGATAGTTTGATCAGTCAAAGTTTGAAAAACCCAGTTAATTATAGCGAATTGTAGCAACGCAAGATCATTTTTTATATAGACAAATCTGCTACCACTTACCTCACCTGCAGTATCAAAATCCAATATATCCAGTCACAATCATAAATCAGTATGATCTTTTATAGGAAAATCGAACTGTCTTGGTTCTCACCACTTTTTCAGTACTATATTTTCATTGTCATCTTTACCATAAGGAGTGTCTGGGCTATATAAATTTGGGATAGTTTCTGCAAGTTCTCTATATCTCATCTCCAAATCTCTTACTCTCTCCTCCAACATAGCTCCCTTCTCTTTTAGCGACTTACCTAATTCTATATCTTTATTTGCTGCGGCTTGTTTTTTGGAAGCATTTAATTGATCTAGCTCTTTCTGACTATCTTTCATACCTTCATAAATAGAAACAAAGTTATCTAAATCCACATCTACAAACTTGTCACTTGCTACTTTACGGATTAGATTGATATTTTCGTATATGAACTTTGGGTCTAACATCTGTGAGTTATATAATTTTAAATAATTATAATCATATAAAGATAATATATTTTATAATATTATCAACATAGTTTTCAATAACAAATATTCAAAAAAGTAAAACCAATAAAAAAAATAAAATGTTCTATAGTAACAATTTTTTATGTTTTTAAAAAAAATAATATAATACATATAATACAAAAATATACTTGACTTTTATAATATAAAGATTATGAAAATAGATACGGTAATCTTTTTTTATTTTACTTTTGCTTCTGATTTCGCTTCCTCCCTTATCCTTATCTCCTAAAAGATATTATGAACAAGGTGCAATTAAAATTCTACACCCAATACTTACCAGTTACAAATACTATCAATATATATATCAGGATATCACAGAAAACAATCGAGATAATAATAAATATATGGAACTACAGTGTGTACTATCCAAACAAAATGTGTATGATGATATGACAGATAAAGAGTTTATAAAAGATATTGTAAGTCATTTCAAGAAAGGTCTATGGGATTGACTGAAAGAGAGAGAGGAACTCTAAAAGATAATATATTCGTATCATTTAGTAAATTTCCAGATCTAACAGCAGAAAAATATCTAAATGGTCTAAATATGATATTAAATGATTGAAATAGCTGGATAGCATAAGACAACAAAATAATATATACAAAATAAAAATTAAAAATGCAAATTTGATACGAACACATACCTATTTTCAAAAAAATAAACTATTATAGTATAGAGACAGAACGAGAAAGTAATATGTACACAAAGCAAATAATACTCAGCATAGGTTATAAGTGAGAGTTTTGACACGATTGAAAAAATATGGTAGAGCTTATAGCTGGCTGTGTTTATGAAACATTATACTGAGAATGTAACAAGTTTCTAAACTCTATAATAGAATTGCCTACTATAGATATAAGAACTCCAAATTAATTGGGCTTGAAATAGTACCAGATACTACACCATACAAGTAAAATAGATCAGATTATACTTATATATCAAAGATTTACATAGAGTAACAGTCAACCAAGTACAGCAAAAAACGCTGTATAAATAAGATTGCCTTGTTTTCCAAATAATTTATACATAGGTCTATCATACGAACTTGTAATCAAAGCGACCAAAGATATAGCTCGTGCAAATCATCCAAGTATTGCAAACCAGCTAATCCAGGACAAGTCAACTACAAAATACCCCAACAAAACCGGTAGGTAGTATATCAGTGTCAATGTAATACTATCCAAAAAAATAGTTTCTTTGGTATTAAATTTCGGTATTTGATAGACGATAACACAAATTATCCATAGTATAAAACATAGATAACTCTCTGGATTTGGTAGTATAAAAAATAGTATAAATGGCAAGTTCATAATACCAATCCATGCCAACAGGCCAAATTTGGGTGGCATTATGATATCATCAGATCGCCATTGATCTATATCATCATATAAATAGTAAATTGCATTAAATAAGAGATTTGCTGGAAGTGTGAAATAAATTAGAAATAATATAGATGATAGATTGATTATTTGAATATAATCTGATCCACTGGACCTCCAGATAGAGACAACTGCAATTATAATACCAACCACATAAAGTCATAAAAAAATCCACCATAAATTTGGCTTTGATATCTTATATATCTCTTTGAGATTAAATCATAACATATTAGACTGCATGTAATTAATACTAGTATATTATCATCTGATTATATTCAAATATGTATAGATTGCAAATCATGTACAATGAGGTAAAGAACAATAAATAAAAACGATCCAAGCTCTGCTACTTTCTCAGATCGTTTTTATATGGTTCACAATTTATCTAATTACATAACGTTATTATAATTTTGTATAAACAAATTACAAATGTAATTATAAGTTGTTTTATGATATATAAGGATATATGTCAACAAAATATGATATATTAGCAAAATTTTGAGTAGTTATAATATATTATGATGACTGCTTACTATCTTCATATGCACTTATAACAGCATCTATATCACCCTTATCTGCAAAAAATACTTCTGGTACTTCATCAACCTCTCCATTGAGTATGGTTTTTACGGATCTGATAGTATCAGCAACTGATACAAATACTCAAGGCATACCGTTAAATTGAGCAGCTACATGCATCGGCTGTCCAAGAAATCTTTCTAGTTTCCTAGCTCTATATACTATCATCCTATCTTCATATGATAGCTCATCCATACCAAGTATAGCTATGATATCTTGTAGTTCTTTATATCTCTGGAGAATTTTTTGAGCTGATTTGGCTATGTCGTAGTGCTCTTTTCATACAATTTCTGGAATAAGTACAGTAGAAGTACTATCAAGCGGATCGATAGCAGGATATATACCTTTTTCTGCAATAGATCTATTTAGAACTATCGTACTATCCAAGTGAGCAAACGTAGTTGCGGGAGCGGGATCAGTAAGATCATCAGCTGGTACATATACAGCTTGGATAGATGTGATAGATCACTTATCAGTTGAAGTGATCCTTTCTTGCAAAGCACCCATATCTGTAGCCAAAGTTGGTTGATATCATACGGCAGATGGGATACGACCAAGTGAAGCACTTACCTCACTACCAGCTTGTGTAAAACGGAATATATTATCAATAAACATCAATACATCTTTGTTTTCTACATCACGAAAATACTCAGCCATAGTCAATCCAGAGTATGCAACTCTCAGTCTAGGTCAAGGAGTTTCGTTCATCTGACCATAAACCATAGCTATCTTATCCAACACACCAGCATCTTTCATTTCATGATATAGATCGTTTCACTCACGGGTCCTCTCTCAAACTCCACACATCACACTCACTCACGAGTGAAATTTTGCAATGTTATTTATAAACTCTTGCATAAGTACAGTTTTACCTACACCAGCACCACCAAAAAGTCCTACTTTACCTCACTTAAGTATAGGAGCAAGTAGATCGATTACCTTTATACCAGTTTCTAGTATAGATGCTTTGGTAGATAGACTTGTAAAAGATGGAGCAGATCTGTGTATAGACCAAGTTTCTTTAGTTTTGATATCTTTACCACCATCGATCCTCTTACCAAGTACATTGTATATACCTCACAACACTTCTGGTCATACAGGTACTTTTATAGGTGATCAAGTATTTACGATCACATCTCATCTAGCAAGTCAGTCTGTACTATTCATAGCTATACCTCTTACTACACCTCCTTCAAGCTGTTGCAATACCTCTACTACAACTTCCTCACCAGCACTATTTTTATTTTCTACAACAACAGCATCGTATATAGAAGGCACTTGTTCAAACTTCGCTTCTACCACTACACCGTGTATTCATACGATCTTACCTTGTGACATTTGTTTATATATGATATTAATTATATAAAGATAATAAGACTATCTATAGTCAAATACAATCTATTTACTAAATAAGTTGGTATTTTTATCAAGTAAAACTATCTATCAAATACATCATAACTTATCAGTTGGATATAAATTATATATAATTTTGAAATAAGAAAAATGCCCCAGTAAAAACCAAAGCACTTATGCAAAAAAGATATTGTTTTTGAGTTCATCAGGTTTTTTCTTCCGCAAAATAGCGAATTATACAACAAACATACATTCCACCATACTGATCTGTTGTTTCCTCCGAAATGGTTTCTTTTTTGCACCTGACTCGGCAAAAATCCTAATTCTTCAGCTTTTATATAGATTTTTTCAATGTCACAACCGTGTTTACTAAAATGTCCTGTAAGGCTATTAGTAGTTGTACTAATTTCCCCAAGATAAATTCTCTTTTTTTCTTTACTTTCCATGATAATTTTTGTTTTTTGAAAAAATTTTTTTTATATTTGTTTTATTTTTTACGACTTGTTTTGTCATCTATCTTTGAGTAGTACATCAGATAGAAAGGTGCAGAGATGCTTTATCTGCAATACAGACTTCATCTCAATATTTTAAAGAACAATACCTTTTGCAATATATCTATAATCATCTCTCTCTCTCTCTCTTTGTCAATAGATTTTTTATATTTTATTTTGTGTGATAGATACAAGGACAGATAGAGGTTTTAACAAAAAAAAGCAAACTTGATAGTTTACTTATACAAATATAACTTATTATAATAATTTAAATATTTACTTCTTATTGATCTTTATATATAGTGTCTTGTTTGGTACTATCACTATAAATATCAGATTTATGGATCATATATTTATTATAATTATTTAATGTATGATGTAATTCCTTACCGTGCAAATATCTTTTCTCATTTAAGAAAGAAACAAATATAAGTGCTATGATACCTACACGAAATACTTTTTCTCATATAGTATTTATGTTGCTCGTGGTTTTACTCTTATCTCTTCAGTTATTATGTATGCTATTAATTATGATCTATATCTCAAGACGGTTTTATTGTACTCATTTTTATTAATTACAGATTTTACAAGATAAATAACGACCAATAAATCACTCCACAATACAGTATAGTTATGATGTATGCATATTTTAAGAATAAATTTAATTACAAGATCACTTATGTGCAGATAACTCACCAACATATTAAATATTATTACCGGCAAGTTAATATTAATATAAGTTAATATTTAATCAAACTCTATGTTATAGGTACTGTATATAATCCATATAGTGACAGATATCACAAGTATTTTAGAGATAAATCCATCTACTATTACATAAACTCACCACTGGTTTACCAACTCAGAGATATAGTAAATTCGTTTCAATAAATAAGTCAGTATATTTATAAATATATCAAGTATATATAAATTGGGAAATGTATATGAAAATAATCCAATCACGATACCTCACACCATCATAACTGGGACTAGAGGTATGACAAGTAAATTTCATATAAATCAAGTTAAATTATACTGGCTGTTATAAAACAATAATACTGGTAATATACCAAGTATAGCTCATATGGAAGGTATGATATAGTTATGTCATATATATCTGATTATCTTATATCTACCAAAAGATCATAGATATGCAAATATATCAATTTTTGAGACTGTCATAATTCATAAGGTTGCCATAAACGACAGTACAAATCACATATCGTATGACAAGAAGTAAGGGTTGTAAAACAACATAACAAAAAGTGCTATACCAAGTACTCTGAACCCATCCGCTACCCTGCCCGTATATATAGCAAATATAGTCAAAGATCACATGACCATAGCACGGAAAACTGAACTATCAAGACCGCAAACCATACTATATAATAGTATACTAATTAGTATGACACCTATCCTTATATAATAAGGTAAAAAAAATAAAATCAATCACAAAAATATCACTATCATAGAGATATTGCCTCCGCTTACAGCTATCAAGTGTACTAGTCCAGAGTCTATAAATCCATCGTAATCAGACTTTGGGATCATAGACCTATCTCCTACTATCATCCCAAGCATAAGTCATCAATATCTATCTTGACCATATGAAGATAGTACGACTTTTTTGATATAAGACCTCATACCAAGAGTAAATTTATCCCACCAATGGTACAAATTTGAGTCTATGTCTTTATACGATGAGTCAAGTATACTGCCTACGTATGTAGCGCGATTGGTTTCAAGTATACCTATGTATCACTTCATCTTCAACCATCTATCGTAATCAAAATTATACTCCCAGTCATCTATAGATCATACATCTATAGAGTTATAAAGTGATGGCGATGAAGTACCATCAAATCATATCTTTTCATCGATATAACTATCAAAATCAATAGTCGCAGACAGTTGCAACACATCTCAAGGTTCGTATTTTCAGTGAATTTTTAGTATCCGGTCGTTTCAATCAATATCTCTTACATCGTACCTATCGTATCACGAAACAGGATTGTTTACTTTGGTGACAAGTAGATCTCATTGGAAATATCTACTATCTTGTAGATCTATATCTCAATACCTTGTATCGTACCGCCATGTTGCAACTCAAGATAAAATAAATATAGTGACAATGTATAAAATTTTTTTGATGATATAAAAATAAACTGACTTATTAACAAATCTATCATATATAAAAAATATACACACCCGTACCAAACTAATTATCGTCAATATAACTACATCATGAAATATAGTAGATACAGCTATAGCAATAAGGAGTGATAGGATGGGTACCATATATTAGATCATAGTTATGAAGTTAAAGATAGTATGTCTTTTCTAGGCCGTTTAGGAGTTTCAGAATATCAAGGTACATACTCACACAATATTTTGAATACATCCTCTCTATTACTTGAGTCTTTAAATATCTCTTTATATATATTTAAAACCTTATGTTCATGCACTTTATTATCTTTACCTTTAAAACCAGTTCATATAAGTTTGCAGGTATAATTAGGCATAATTTTCAGCAATAGGTATTTAATTCTAGGCAAATGGAATGAACTTGAGATAATAACTATTGAAGATATATTAGAAATTTTATCTAAAATTAGTGAACAATAATACAAATTTCATACCGTATCCATAGATTTGTCTTCAGTAATAATATCTCACCTAGCAATTCACTTATCCATAAGGTAAGATTTCATAACTTCAGCTTCGGTTTTAGCTGGTTTTATATTAAGCATGAACAAATATCATCATGAACATATTATTTTATCTATAGCTTTACTTTGATACATAGTATATGCTTTATCTAGTCTAGCTATAAGTGCATATCCAGGGGAGCAATCATCTTCAAGTTTATTTCCTAATACTATAGCTACCCTCATCTTCATTAATTTATCACAAGCATATAAATTATTATCAAATACATCTATCATACACTACCTTCCATCTCTAACTCTATAAGTCTATTTAGTTCACCAGCATACTCCAGTGGTAATTTTTTTATGACTGGTGATATAAATCAGTTCACTATCATAGCCATAGCTTTTTCTTCATCAAGTCATCTGCTCATCATATAGAATAGCTCTGTCTCATCTACTCTACCGGCAGATGCCTCATGAGCTACAATTCAGGATGGATTGTTGCAAACTATATGCGGTATAGTGGTACTTACAGACATTTCATCCATAAGCAGCGCATCGCACTCGGTGCTGTTTATAGCATCTTTAGCGGTTGAACGGATATCTACTATCCCGCGATAGGTACTAATACCTCAGTCTTTGCTTATAGACTTGGATACAATAGTAGAGGAGGTATTTTTTCATATATGGATAACTTTACTTCATACATCTTGATTCTGACCAGCTGTTGCAAGTGCCACTCATATATGATCTGCTTTGGATCTGGCTCACTGTAATATCGTACAAGGATAAAGCATAGTGGTCCCAGATCATAGATTTCATCATATCCACTCCATGACACTATCTTCTCATATGGTCGCTCTCTTAGTATTTAAGTTGTAAGTATTTATACTCCAATTTTCTACTGATGAGTACCTCATCCTACTTCTTTTACCTACAAATATCTCCACAAGTCATGCATGAAGAGATTTGGTATCGTATTTTGGTGCAGAACATCACTCTATATAGTCGCAGCCTGCATCATCTTCTACTATAATCAATGTATGTTCAAACTGTCATCATCAGAAAGTATTCATACGGAAATAAGCCTGTAACGGTTCTTCTAATTTTACGCCAGATGGGATATATATAAATGTACCACCAGACCATACCGCACCATGTAGTGCGGCAAATTTGTGATCGTGTGGTGGTACCAATTTCATGAAATATTTGCGGACGATGTCTGGATATAATTTGACAGCACTGGACATGTCATCAAATATTACGCCCTGCGTAGCATATTTTTCTTTTAATTTATGATAGACCATCTCAGCATCATACTGTCATCAAGCTCAAGCAAGATATTTTTTCTCTGCCTCTGGTATACCTAGACGATCAAACTTATCACGAATCTCTGCTGGCACTTTGGACCAA
>JBDHUX010000040.1:0-8859 GCA_039809405.1 Candidatus Absconditabacterales bacterium | reverse complement strand
TATATTGATATAGTATACATCGATATGCTTACTTTGTGACAAAAAATACAAACCCATAATCATCACATTTTTATAATAATCTTATTTGATAAGATATCAATAGAATGTCAAATCTTGTTATAGAGAATTTTATCCAAAATTATAAAAAATTTGACAAACACCCCCCCCCCTTTGATTATAATAATATCATAAAATCCAAAATGGATTATTTATTTTATTATAAATTATAAACATGGCACCAATCAACGAAACACACATCACTCCTGAAAATGTATCTTGACTTACAAATGAGGAGATAAAAGTAGTCCTTAAAGAGAGTAAAAGAAGACAGTCAGAGACAGCAACTACTCTAGATCATCAAGAAACAGCTCCTCTAGCTCCAAAATGGACTGGCAAACTATACTCAGATCCTGATGCACCAGGAGATGAACAAAATGGTAACCAATCTATCTTAAACAGAGAGTATGATGGTAATATCAACACCTATGCTAAACTAGATGGTATAGAGAGGTCTTTCCAAAAACAAGGCATAGAAGTAAAAAAATTTGATACTTGGGAAGAAGCTACAGTATATCTGAAAGAGATATTTAGAGATTATAAAGATAAATTCCCAGAGCTATGGAAAGAAAATAACTGGCGTCATACAAACAATACTAGCCTCAAATATCAAACTCTACTATGACCAAACTGAGCATTGCAAAATATACCATACTGTGGTTATCAGGATTGGGATGGCAAGCGAGTGTTATCAAATAAGCTCTTATTTATCCGATTACCACTTCGTGTGGGGAGTTGGTTTGTTTGCATCTGGAGCGACAGAAGTGAACAGGAAGCTTCATTCGACCATGGTTGCGAGTATAATACCAAACCGGTAGCTAGCTTTGAGAAATAGTCATCTACTTATCACTTTATCATACTCTACCTCTTACGGTAGAGTTTTTCTTTTTTACCTATCCACACTTATCACCTCATCCCAGATGCTCATATCTTGTATCTGTGTGCTGTGCGTGATAGTGTAAAATTTTAGATCGTTTTGTTTGATAAAGTCTGTGAGCATATCAGCCACTTTCTCTACAGTATCTGGATCTATGTTGTTTATAGTTTCATCCATAAACAGTATCTTATTATTACCAAAAAAAGATATAGCCAGTATCCAGCACAGCCTAAGTATAGCTTTCTGTCATCAAGAGAGAGATTTTACATCTCTATCTCACAAGCTATCTTTGACAATTATCTCCAAAGCATCTCCATCAGGATGGACTCATATATATATCTGATAATCTACTACTTTGTATAGATTTGAATTTATGAAATCGGTCAGTACTGGTAAGTAATTTTGCATCACATAAAGCATAAACTCTTTGTTGAACACATCAAAAAGTCACGAACTTATCTCCAAGTCAGACTTGAGTCAGATTATCTTCATCTCTCTACCCTTGTTATCATGATAGATATCTTCCAGCTTGGATATGAGTTTCTTGATATCGTCTATGCAAGTCTGCACTGCTTGAAGCTGATTTATAGATATGTCGCTGATCTGCTTGCTTATATCTATCATCTCCTTCTCGTAGACAATTATGTTATCTTGTGCTTTGGATTTATTTTTCTCAAGTGTGGTGAACTGATTTTGCTTCTCCGCAAGGACAAGTTGTTGTTGTTGTATCTGGGTGAGTTTTTTTTGATATGAAATAATCTGATCCGATATATCTCACAACTGTTTTTTGTAATCTGATCGTGTATCGTATATAGTTTTAATATGAGTATATCATCAGATATTGTTTATCAACTCTTTGATACTGTCTATACTACTCTGTGCCATCGTTATCTTAGATACGACACTTAAAAGTCAGATCTTATGACTATCAGAAGTAGACTGTTTTTGTAGTAAATCTATCTTTGATGAGATCTGGATATAATTATCAGATACAAAATTGTAATCTATAAACTTCTGCTCTGATATCTGATTTAAGGTGGCTGTAATGTCTGATTGTATAGGCACTATCTTAGATTCAAGCTGTGCAATCATATCTATGGTGTCTTGTTTTTGTTTTTGTATATGCTCTAGTTCCGATCTAATACCATTTATCACACGGTCATTGATCTGCTCTATAAATGGACAGTCTGCTCCTATTTTTTTGCAGTAAAATTTGGTGCTTTGATCAAACTTAGCTTGCTGATGAGATAAGGTTTTTTCTATACCTACAAGTAACTCTTGATGAGTTGATATCTTACTTTGGATAGACTGGATATCGTGCTGTTTGGACTTAATACTATCTTCAAGCGATCTGATATAGTTGTCGTACTCGTTCTTTTTTATGATCTCAAGTTTCTCTTCGAGCGATACGATAGTAGCTCATATGGCGTTGTAATTTTCTTCTATGGTTTTTTTCTCCAATTCTAGTCACAGTATATCGTTTTTTTTATCTTTGCCTATATCTATAAGCATGTTGATAGCTTGATAACGAGACGATAGATCTCAAATTTTGATATCTTTACCACACTCTCCAAGAAATGAGATAATCTGATTATCGTACATACCATCATCCAATTCACCCATTTTGGATAAAATAGATACTTTTTTATTTTCCAAATCAGACAAGATCGTGTCGTCTATCTCCGTATCAACCTTGGTATCAAGTAATTTTTGTATACTTGTAATCTCTTGATCATATGAGATGACCTGATTGTTTAGATCAGACAACTGTTTTGATAAGATATGTTGGGTTTGGGTAAGTTGTGTATGTGTCTGCAATTTGGAGGAGATATAAGATAGTGTAATATCAAAAGACAACTCAAATAGTGTATCATCCAAATGCGATCGTTGGTCTGACAAAGGATGAGATATTATCTCTCCTAGTGTAGTTATGTCTTTATCGTCAAACTTGTAGATCAACCCATAGGATTTTAACTGATCAAAATTTGACAATACACGAGATCGTATCTGTATGTACTTATCCTGATAAGAGTTGTCCTTTTCATATATCTTTATCTGTGTTGATATATTGCTTTTATCTTCAGAAATTTTGTTTTTGTAGCTCTCTAGGAAGTCTAGATTGAAAATTTGTTTCAATAGATCTATCCTCTGTTTTGGTTGTAATTCAAATATGTTGTCAGAAGATTGCATAAAGAGATTTTGATGTTCAAAAACTTGTCTAGGTGGTAGAAGATATCTGATATACTCTTCTATCTCTGGTATCCTTGTAGTGTCAAGAGTTTCAAATCTTGTATTATCAAGTTGATCTATAAAATCAGTGGAAAAATTGATAATATTGTCAAAAGATCAGACTATCTCTCATATCTCATCAGATTTGTAATTTAGTGCATAAAACTCAAGAGATTTGATGTTTTTATTTTTGCCAAGATTGCGGATCGTGAGATAGAAATTGCCATCAGCCTCAAAAAGCACTTTGATATATCAAGATGAGCTGTTTTTATTCAAAATATCCCTATAACTATGGCCATACAAACCATAAAGTATACCATCAAAAAACAAAAAACTCTTACCAGATCATATAGGCGATTTGATAAGGTATTTGCCCTTTTTTAGAGATAAGACGATCTGCTTATCCTCTCGTGGACCTACATTGTGATAACCGATAAGGTGTATATCTATCATAACAGTATCATAATATAAAATGATAGATTATTATCAATAGAGAAATGAAGATAATATAATTTTAGACGAATGAAACTATTTCATCTTTGCAGGTACGACTTAATCTAATAATAAAATTTTAACAAATTCAATATTTGACAAAATAGACAGGTTTGGATATAATTGATCAGATTATATCTAAATCTATCATGAGATATCTACTACAGACCACCTACAAGCAAACCCCAGTAAATCTCACCATCAGTGCAGAAGCAAGTTTTGATGTAAAAAAAGTGCGATCAAAGATACCTTTGGATAACTTAGTAATATATGAAGATAGTCAGACAGTAAAGTGAGACATACAGATAAAAATAAACATTGATGGTATAAATTATAATATCATATCAGACCAAGATAAGGTGATAGATGCTTATGAGTTATTTACATCACTTGGGTATGATATAAATTATATAAATAGTTTATCAAAACCTCTTGATGATAAACATATGCAAGCATTATTAAGTAAGTTAAACGAGAACTGGAAACAAAAAAAAACAAGTATCACACCAGCAGTTATAGAGACTGTGGAAGATATGCAACACGATATAGTAAGTTTTGTAGATAGATTTACATGATATACAGAAAAAAGTGACCTAGATAATATCACCGAGTTATGATCCAAATTATCATCCTATCTTCAAATCTGAGATATCAATGCTATCAAAAATACAATATCCGACATCATTACCAAGATGGAAATCCTAGAGAATAATTATGTAAAAAGTATCTCTACCGAGAACGGACAAGATAAGAGTATAGCTCAATTCAACAGACAACTTAGTATGATCATGGATCAAAATAAGGCATTTAGAAATCATGGGCTGAATGTAGTGTCTTGATGATCCAAGCTGGACTATATGTTATATAGATTTTTTGGGAAAATAAGCATGTTTGGCAAAGGGATTAAGCTGGAGTTTAGAAATATTACCGATACGACACAGATTGTCATCAGACTTGCAAGTCAAGCGGTTTATTATGGGATCACGATAGCTCTTGTATTACTGGCTTTTGTAAAACTTGGATTTGGTATAGATATGAAGATAAATTGGCTCAAACTGGGGGCGATAGGATTTTGTACTTATCTTATAAGCAGAGTCAAAAAACAAAAAACTCTACCTTATATGATCAAAGTGATAGGTTTAGTGGTATTGTGGATATTGTTGTATTATCTCACTGTCATAAATCTTGGGATATAAGTAAAAGATGTTATAGCAAGATTATAAATAGTTTAATAATTTTTAGATAATAAATTTATTTTATAAAAAATAAAAATGGGATCACTTGAGTTATCTTAATATATCAACAGATAAAAATAATAGCTTTAAAAATGATATAAACAACCTAAAAAGTAGAGTTGGAGAAGAAACATTTTGAACATTGCTATGAGATAAAGAGACAAAAGACAAAGACATAGAAGACAAAAAGAAAAATAAATGGATCATGGAAATCACACCTAATAGCACATGAGTTGAGCACCCCAAAGATTATGATTTTGAAAACTTCCAGTCGAAACAATTCAATTAGACAATCTAGTCGGCTTTGAGCCAGATGAAAAAATACAGCAAGAGATGAGTTCTAGAGCTGTTATTGAACTGTCTGAAAAAATTAAAAATGGAACTTATGATGCCCCACCAATTATGGTCAGAAAATATAAAAATTGATTTCAAGTTGTTGATGGACACCATAGATTCCATGCACATAAATTAGCTGGGAATAAAACTATAGACGTAAGAGTGATTCCACAAGAAGATATTGACTACAGAGATCACAGAATACAATCGGTAAATAGATTAAATTAAATGAGTTACATAATGGACAAAAACCGTAAATCAACAGACCGTGTGGGGACTCAACAGATTAAAAAAGCTAGTAACCCACTAAAAAACATACTATCAGACAGTAATATAGATAGTATGATCAAGGATTTTATGGTATATAGAGATGAGTACATAGATATAGCTCTCAAAACAATGAATGACTGAGATAAATATCAAACCAAATTTGAGAAAAATATACGATGAGATGGGAGATTGTATTTTTTTGGTGATACACACAAAACAGATCTATCAGATCTAGAGTTTGATCGTATGATAAAGTTCTGAAAAGATTTTTTTGAGAAAAATCAATGAAAGAAAAATATAGTCCTAGTAGAATGAGGAATAAGAAGAAAAAGATAGATATAATCAAAGAAAAGTACTGAACTACATCTCAAGTACTATAGTATATAGCCAATCAAAATAACTGTGAAGTCATATTACCAGAACCAACTATGAAAGATGAAGTAGATTATGCTTTATGATTATGAATTGATAAAGACACTTTGGTCTATTACTATGTATGAAGAGTCATCTCACAGCGACACAGGTGATGAAGTGGTATGGATATAGAACAGTATCTAAATCACTTCTTTGATAATGAACACAATCAATATTACTATATCTATAAAAAACCTCGAGACATTAACTTCTTTAAAGAGTTACATAAAAAAATATTTGGTACAGAGATAGATTTCCAAAATGCAGAGCATCGGAGAGAGATTTCCAATCCATACAAAGAAAATCCAATATCAAAAGCAAGTTACATATCTTGAAGATATAGAGATATAACTGTACTTAGAAAAGTACTTGATCTACTTGAACAAGGTTATAATGTATTGATGGCTTATGGTAGATGACATGTTATTGTACAGTATAAAGTTTATAACCATTATTTTGGTGAGTGTAGATGAGTGTAGATTATTTTTGATTTCGTATGAACTCAAAAAATGATTTTATAAAATCATAAATCTTGGAAGATTGTATAATCAGCATATGATAGTGTGGTTCGTTTATATCAACAACCATAATAGATGATTTTCAGTAAATATTGATTATTAGATTTGTCGGGATATTAATAAACGGATATATTTTTCGAGTTCTTAAGAAGGTATCTCAATCAGCAGGAAATAATTCATTCGTATGCGATACTATGGTTTTTGAGGTAACTCATTTTTTGACTTTAAGCGGGAAGAATGTCGTCTGCAGATGTGTTTTTATTTGATCCGATATTTGCAAATCTCATACAAACGCGCATACTTCTTTATTGTTTTGTAGAATCTGATTATATTCTCTCATTATATTATACAGTCATTCGTAATAATGGATTTGTGGTTTCTCTTGAGTGTATGACAACAATGAGTTAATGTGTGGGAGCGATTGTTTAAACAAATCAATCTTTTGTTCAAAATTATTAATAATCTGCTCTAATTGTACTGAATAAAATAACTTTGCACCCTTTTTAGGAGACTGTTTCATAAATCATTTTTGTACTAGTTCATTGATAACAGAGTAAATAGTTGTCCTATTAATACCTGTATATTGTGAATAAGTAAGAGATTTTTCTCATTTACCAAATCATAATCATGCTAAATAAATAGATATCTCTTTATCAGATAATCATAATTGGTGTAGATACGGCTTTAATAGTTCATTCATTTGTTGATAATTATCATCAAAAATAAAATTATTAATAATATTGTATATATAAATAAAATAAATATAAATTCAATATATTGATGATAATTTATATCATATAAACATAAAAATGGAAAAACAAAAAAACTACAACACGTATGAAATCACACAAGAGATGCTAAACAAAATCCCTACGCCTGTATTTTTGCAATCATGAGTTATGAAAGTTACTGCAGACGGGAGCTCAGCAATTGCTAAAGTATTATTTCCTTCTGACCATCCGGACATCGCAAGTAGATGACAGGTCAATGTAATGTCTGTATTAGCATGATTGTGGAATATGTATGCAGTGAGGAACCAAGTTACCTCAGGTAGAGGAGAGGTTGCCGCAAATATACGTGAGATAAGAGCACTAGACAGAATACCAGCCAATGAAGAATTAGAGTTAAGTTATAGTGAGAAATGGAGTAAGGGGTGATTTAGATGATATATAGCAGAGTTAAAGGATGAGACAGGGAAATTATTTATGAGACTAGATGTAGTATCATGACCAAAATCAGAAGATCCAGCTCCTTGATTTTAGATCATTATTTTGGTGAGAATAAACTAGTATAAATCGGTTTAAATACTACTGTCATCTCGAGCGGAGTCGAGAGAGATCCTTAATTTTCTAGTTTTTCTTCGTATTTCATACTTTCCTCCACCCAGTCTCTGGATACAGCTTGATCACCATCTATATACTCAAAATCTTTATACATAGAATTATAATCAATACGCACATTGTCCCATTTTATGGTTTTATGTTGTATTATATATCTCAACTCTTTTTTCATCTCATCTTGTAGTTTCTTATCATCTGTAGCATTTTCTACCAAATTGGTAATACGGTTTTCTATATCTCTTTGAACATCTTGACTTGTTTGTTTAATCTCAATATCTTCTCCAGTCTTAACAGTAGTCAATTCTTTCTCACATCCAGTAATCGTAAATGTAATAACACTTATGAATAAAATAACAAAAATTGAAAAAATCTTTTTCATTTGAAAAAATTTTAATTGTTTAAAAATAATGTTAATGATCGTAGTATTTCTGTTGCCAAGATACCACTCTCCGAACCCAAAAAAAATATCGTAATAACGATAGTAATCTTTATTTCAATTGCAAATATAAAATTTACAAGAGTATTTATAACAAAAGAGATAGAGAGAGAATGCAAGTGAATTTTTACCCTATCCAATATCTTATATCATCAACGATCTGCTTGTGTAAAGCTCATAACTGACCATAAGTGCAAATCTTATCAAACTTGATACCTTCTATCTTATACATAAAAAGTGTCTCATAAGATCATACTACTATAAGTTTGTCACATCACTTGGACAGATATAAATTTTTTCACTTACTGCCTGTAATATTTTCTACAAAAAGTTTGTGATCACAATTGGATTGGTTGCTTACCCATCGGTCAAATATCTTCTTGGCATAAGTTTGATTGTTATTCAAGACAAATACTTTGTCATACGACAGTACCTCTTGCATATCTTCAAGCGTCTGGATCAATCAGATATCACTTATAGGCATTTCAGCTAATAGGTCAGATCATCATATATGTTGAAAAGTATCATTACTATCTGAAAATAAACTGATTTTACGATCTCAGAAGATATTTATAAACTCACTATAATCTATGAAATTTTGTGTCTGGACAAGCTCGTACGAAGTGTATCAGTTGTACTCTTTTACGATCGCACT
>JBDHUX010000039.1:0-9041 GCA_039809405.1 Candidatus Absconditabacterales bacterium | reverse complement strand
ATGAATTTGACACAATTTGTTGCTACTTTGGCTAACAAGGCTAAGTTATCAAAAAAGCAATCAAAGGAGGTACTTGGTATAGTATTTTCTTCTATCATCGAAACTGTTAAAAAAGGTGGCGAAGTAAGAGTTCAAGGTTTTGGTACATTCAAAGCTAATAAGAGAGCTGCTAGAGATGGCGTTAATCCTAAGACAGGTGCTAAGATCAAAATCCCAGCTATGAAAGTTGCTTCTTTTAGAGCAGGTTCTGACTTCAAAAAGGCTGTAAGAGGATCATAATAAATATGATACTTGGATCCGAGAATTCACAAAAATTATCCTTAATTAGTAAGGGTAATTTTTATTTTATAGTAAAAAATATATAGCATAATTATATTTCATATCATTAAACATACAAAAAAAATAAAAGAAAAATCCTTAAATTTATATCTTGCAACAAAAAAATAAAAAGATAAATATTGCCCATAAACATAGAAATATCAAAAAAATGAGTAAAAAGAAATAGATCGAGGAAATTCACCATAGATAACAAACTATCAGTTGAAAATCAAATTAAAAAATATAAAATCTAAAAAACAATTAGTAGAAAGAGAGAAATATTTATCAATATATAAATTTATAATTTTAATACAAAAATCATGTTCTTATTTGATTTCAATGGATTCCTAGAGGAATTAAGAACTCATGAAAATCCTGATAAAAAAGAAACGATAGAAAAATACGAAAAGAATTTTTGAGCTATAATTTGAGATATCAAAGATCAGGTATGGCACAAGGAATATATAAGTCACTTTAACGTGCCTAGTTACGAGACACCATCATGATCCAAAGATGATTTCGATCGAGAACTACTCTGACAGCTCGCTGCTTGATCGTTCAGTAGTGAGGTTATAATGGACTATGTAGATAATAATATAGAATTTGTCATAAGTGTAGAAAACGGTGGTTCTACTATAGCAAAAAAAGTTTCAGAGTTGCTAGGCTACCAAGTAGATAGATTATATAAAATATATATAGAAGAGCAAATGAGTTTACAGAATCATATATTTGAAAACGAAAAAGAGAAAGAGGAAATATTGGCTCAGAGAGAATACAAAGAGAAAAAACGAGCTTTGATAGTAGATAGACTCACTGCAAAAAAGGATTGAGAAGTCAAAGAAAAAGAAAGAGAGAGCAAATTATCTAACCTTATGGATGATTTATAATACTAAATTATTTATAAATCAGTATATACAAATATATATTATAAGCAATCAATAAAAAAAATAAAACTATGTATTAGTAATATTTAAGAATATATCATAATTCTTTTAAAAAATGACCAAAACTAAAAAAATAGATGTAAAAAAAACTGAATTGATGACTACAGAGGAAGAAATATGAAATAAGAAAACTACAAAAAAAGAAATATCAAGATGATGATACGAAAAAATTGTAGAAGAATTAAATTTCTTACAACACACCAAACTGCAAGATTTATCAAAAAGGATAACAGAAGCCAGAGATTTTGGTGATCTATCAGAAAATGCAGAATATCAGTCTGCCATCGAAGAAAAACAAATCACTGACAGTAGGATATCAGAGTTAAAAGCGATGATATCAAACTCTATAATAATAGAACAGATAGTAAAAAATAATACCGTACAGTATTGATCCAATGTAACTATAGAAACAATCGATGGCGAAAAGTACACCTTTGATATTGTGTGATCTGCAGAATTATCATATGAAAGCACTATATCAAAAATTACATTGGATAGCCCTATTGGTATGGCTATAGAGTGAAAAAAAAAATGAGATATATGTAAAGTAAAAGCAGAAAAAGGGAAATATGACATAAAGATACTAAAAGTAGCATAAATAAACATCATACTAACTTATACCAAAACTATATAACAACTATTATAGATAGCTATGTAAGTTATATTTATAGCAGATTTATAAATAAATCTTATAATAAAATAGATGGCTAGAACAAATAAACAAGGAATAGCAGCTAAAAAAGCACAACAAGCAAAACAGGCCAAAAGAGCATCTGGTACAAGGAGATATGACTATCCAAAAAGGAATATATCCCTACAAGACGCGAAAGATATGTGATTTATTGGCGTCGTAACTAATCCAAAATGAAGGGATTTCCACTGGTTTCTAAAGTGAAGAAAGGTATGCCGAGAAACTAGATTAAGAATAGACCCGGATTGATATAGGATGGTTGTATTGCCATCTGGTTGAACACAGATGGTACAAGTTATGCAATCTTGATGGGTCAGATGAAAACTGATAAAAAATATAAATAGATAAAAATTAAAATAAATCACAAGAATATATTTAATACTCTTGATAAAAACATGAGTAAGATAAGATCTCTATTATTACATATTTTAAAATATAGGAAAACAATAGGGATCTTTCTTGTAATTAATATAGTACTTCTTTGAAATATAGTAATTTTAAAAGCACAAGATACATATACCAACGATTGTTGACTGATCATGGATGAAAATAGTATTTATAAAGATTATGGGATATTTAAAAAAGAAGATATATTACGGTCGTTTAATAAACTTAAAGCATATTGTGATGGTTTGAAAAATAGCGATCTAGAAAAAAAATACGATACAAATATACCATGATATGTATGGATAATAGATTACTTGTTATTCGTATGAGAAAATAAATTACTCGGTACTGCTGATAAACTTTGACTTCAAAATGACCCATCTTGAACTTTATATTATAATCGAAAAAAAGAGAATCAAATAAGCACAACATGAGATGTACCTGCAAAATTATTTGAAGAATACAACAACATACGGTTACCATTGGAAAAATGACACGTTATTTGAGTCAGATATGTGTGAAGTAGTTGATTGCAAAGCAAGTTCATTGCGCTTTGTGATAACATATATGCTATAACATCCCAATGAAATATTTGGAGTAGATGATGATCGGTAGCAAGCAATTATGTCACTAAAAAAAATGACTGTAAAAGATACATATCATCACTACTCAATAAAGAGATAAATATAGTAGATAATACACTAGAGGTAGGTAAAAATAATATACAAAATAATATATCATTGTGAATAAATAAATATAACAACCAATCAACAAATCAACTAATAAACTCACTACAAAATATCAAAAATAAATATATGGATAGCGTAATGAAAATAAAATCCGCATGAGATATTACCGTGTGTAAGTGATAAACTAATACAATATATAATAAATATTTATATAGTAAATCTGATTATATTTAATATGTATAAAAGGTATAATATAGAACAGTTGGAAAACTATGGTACAGGTCTAATAAGAAATCTAGAAAAGCTTATGAAATATAATCAAATGCAATCAATTGAAGATCTGATAAAATCATCATTCCTAATAGGGAATGAAGTACAGTACCGAGATGGTTCAGAGCCAATATTTAGAATAATAAAATTAAAAGATAATTGAAACGATTATGCCTTTATAGATGAGAAAGAGAAAATAGAAATATATATCAATGATAAATGATTGACATCTTTAAGTCGTGTATTTAGAATCGTAACCCATAACAGAAAAAGACAAAATGAACTAGATATGCTATCAAGTTTATTGGGGAAGTATGATCAATGAGATTTTAGACTCATAGGTGGCAAAAACTATATAGTTTACGATATAGAAACATTGATGGCCACATCAAATCTAAAATGAACAGAGTTTCAACTATGATATAGCATAAACTCTTGAGATAACGAAGGCCATGATAAATGTTTTAGATATATAGAAAAAGATAATCTAAAAAAATATGTAGACTATCTAATTGGGTATGATGGTCGGATAATTGGATTTAATAATGTTTGATTTGATAATATAGTTATATGCTATAGCTTGGGCTATTGACAAGAAGAGATAGATATATTGAATAGTAAATCGCTTGATATATTTTACTATATATGGAATCTTACCGATAAAAGAATGTGATTAAACAAAATATCATCAGCATTGATTTGACTAGATAAAGTACTTAAGTGATGAGGGGTCGAGTGATCTACTCTACTAAAACAATGGCTATCAGATGGAGATAAGAAAGCATTAAATAAAGTAAAAGAGTACTGTAAGTGAGATGTAAAAATGACACTTGGCGTATTACTCTATCTCATGGAACATAAAGAATTTTATATAGAATGAAAAAAATACATATATGAAGAAAATCAGTTTGTAGATCTCGCAAACAATATAAAAAATAAGTCTAAATCTATCACAAATATAAAAAAAGAGAGTAATTTATTCTAGAAATATAGGATTTTCAGCAAAGACCAAGATAAGTAATTTTACTAGTAGTATTAATTAGTAATATTTTTTTGACTTTTTATTAGCTGTCTTATTATGATCCCAGCATTTTTTATTATAGTTATATTTACAATAGCTATAACAAAGATATATAAAAATCATGATATAGCTATTCATTTGATTATATCTATATTATTTGATCATAAATCTCTATAAAAATAGTATATAATACTTATAGCAATAATAGATATGATTATATTTTTTAAAAATAGTTTATAATTTATCTGCAATTCTACGCCTTCTCTAATCAGGTCTATATATCAGTAAATAAATAGTGCCATCCAAGTTATTCACATAGTAAGCGCTATGCCATTGATGCCAAGTCGATTACTAAGTAAAAAATTTCATAACACGTTAAGAATGAAAACAACAATCAACATTTTTAGTCTCTTTTTTATCAAGCCAAGTCATGCATAGATTATAAATATAATGCCAGATAGCACACCAAAAGTAACAAAAAGTAAATTCCGTTTCACTATATTGCCAGCATCGATATAATTTATACCAAATAAAAATCACATAATCTGCTCACTATACATAAAAACATATATAGATCAAACCATAGCTATCACTCACATATAATTTACAATAGCATAAAACACTCTTTTCATCATACCATCATAATTTCTGGCTTTCAAATGGCTCACCATAGGATATAGAAGTCAACCGATAGGGGACAATAAAGTTATAAATAAATTAGTAAGCATCATACCATAACTATATAATCATGATTTGGTAGTGCCAAAAAGAAATGTAGCTATCTGTATATCTATAGATGAAAGTAAGTAGATAATGTTGTTTGTCACTAGGACTCCAAGTGCATACTTTTGTACTTTTATATACTCTTGTGCGTCTCGATGAAATTCTCACTGTAAAGCAATAGATTTATACTTCTTCATGAATATAAATATTCAAATTATTATGCCAATAATACTGGGAAATATGTGTGCTATGACATATCATGATAAATCTGACTTTACTCATATAGCAGTAAATACGCCATAAGGCACCAAAAATACAAATATAATAAGTGATATCTGATTAATCAGCGATATAACCTTATTTATAAACGCATTTTGATACAAGAGAAATATATTATCAATAAAACTATATAATATACAAAAAAATAAATATCAACCAAATATCTTGATTATAAAAGAGGCGTCAGGGTACTTTAGATAATGTATAGCTATACTATCAGAAAAATGTATTAGAAGTGAAGATAGTATACATGAGCTAACTAGTTGTATTATAAGGGTAGATATGAGTATTGTTTTAGATTTATTATAGTCTTTTCTTGCGAGATATCTTGGATAAAAATATCATATCGCCTCACGGAAGCCAAGATCATTATATATTGCAAGTATACCAGTCAATCAGATCATGGCATAAACAAGTCACACCTCTTCTACTGGTAGATGTTTTGCTATAAGTATCCTCACTATATACTGCATAGGAGCTATAAGAAATGTTATAAAATATACCCAGAAAGTATTTTTTATAATACCACTTGTAGTTAAATTTCTATCTATATTATCAGACATTATTTTGAATCAATATGATCAAGTAATATTTTTATAAAAAATATGATATAAAAAATATATGAAGATAGCAGGATCGTCATATGCTACTAGTAGCGACAAGTAACACGATCATTAAGGTTGGAACAAACTACTGTACACAACTCCTCTGTTTCTAAAGTAACTCCAGCAACTCATCACTGGTTATCTCATCTAGCCAAGTTAACTTTTTGGCTAAGTCATATAAATAACTTTGTAGTTGTTCTTGGATCTGATATTACGCCATATATATCAGCCTTTTCGGCAGACTGTATAATATTGTGTGTTCAATCCATCATATTATTACATATAGATCTAAGTAGACTTGCATCTTTTTCATTCAAATTAGAACTATTATCTCATAAACAAGGAAGCGTTCTATCGTTCTCTATAGAATAACTCCCAAGCACATCATAGATTTGTTTTTTTAGCACATTGGCATCTTGCAGATCTTTCTTGACGCTGGCAAATGGATTGGTTATATCTATATTAGTTTTTATCAATTCGGTGTTGTCAAAATATCATTTAAATTTGATTTTTTTTAGTTTTTTGGCCGATGATTGTATCCTCTTAGAAAATGATTTTCGGTTTGATGTAACTTTTTTACCAACTCAATTTAAATTTGACACAAAAGATGATCACTCACTATTGCAAGCAAGAGCTCATCTTACGCAACTATAACTCTCTTTAAATGATTTTATCCGATCTTGATCTAATGTTGCTATGATATTACGAGTGCCAACACTGGTAGACATAGTTCACATACTTATCCAAGTTTTTATGTTTGTATTTAGGTTGTATAAAAACTTTATCATATCAGCATATCATCAGTATTTTATATCAATATCTGTAAATATCTTAGAGTTCAAAATATAAGATTTAATTTTCTCAAGATCAGCAGGCGGTATATCATCATCCCATCTACCATCTACTATAATTCTATTTGCTTTATCATTTATTATATCATCTAATATTTTTATTTTTGCATGATCCCTTATGTATACACTAGATCTAAATGCTGTAGTAATATTTTGCAAAAAATCGACAGCGACATCTGTAATTATATCTTTTCTTATAACTTCTACTCAAACTTCAAAAAGTTGATCTGCTTGATCTCATATATATTTTATATTTGCACCAAATATAGTGTTTGCATGACTTCAAGTCACACTACTAAGCTTAGACTTCGGCGTAGTGGGCATATTTTTTAGTATATAAACTATCAAGTCTCTATATTGTAGTAGCTCATCTGGAGTAGCATTACATGCCTTACAGGTAGATGATTGATCAGTCGCATAAACTTTACTATGTTGAGATACAAAAGAACTATCCACCAAAGTTATTAGTATCACAAACAAATAAAAATATAAAGATAATAGGATTTTTTTTACCATATCGACAAAATATGATTGTATAATAATAGTATAACAATAATAAATAAAATATTTAAATAGTAACTTATTGCAAATTTATTTATGGATAAATATAATTTTTTTTATAATAAGTCATATCATTTTGAAGCTAATAATAAATTTTTTCCAGTTTTTCTGGGGATATTGAACCAACCTCCAAATAGACTCCAATCGTAACTTGCGGATAATTAATGGTGCACGAGATTCTTTACCAACTCGAAAATCTACAGTACCTCACTGATCAAAAACAAGTAATCTATTTTTCTTTATAAAATCCTTATTTAGATAAGATCGTATCTCTTGGTGTGGTGTACCACGGAAATTTAGAAATAAATGGTAAGATCAATGATCATAGGATTTAGAAGATATGCTACCCCATCAAGATCGATCCTTATAGTTTTTATCGCTATACTCTATCTCATATCAGTTTATATGATCTAAATGGAGTCAAAATCTCTTTTGTATATAAGACTTGCACGCATGTAGTAAGTGTCACTTCTCATTTCACACTTTATAATCATAAACAGTTAGGTAATGTATAAATACCCTATCCAATCAGACACTAGAAATAAGTCTATCTATAAAATATGGCAAAAAATCAGTTCCATTTAAATTTGGCATCATAGGCGGTCAATCAAATCTTCAAAATAATTTTCATACTTTCCGCATAGTCCTTATAGCTGCCCCATCGGGAAGTAAAAAATCACTATCAATAAGTATCTGCTTGAAATTATATGATCAAGTATTTGTTTTCACAATACTACCCTCTCCCGAAAGATCTTGCTTTACCATATTGGCTCCATATAAATAATTTACTATGACATATCAATTCTTATCATAAAAATCCAAGATATCCTGGAAAAGGGCACTCTTGGAATTTTTATAAAATTTATTAATAATTGCAAACATACACTATTTTAATTTAAGTTTAGTAATATTTTAGTTAATTTCTGGAGGATTGAAATTCGGAGCTAAACTCATCAAATCATGGAGGCGAATCATTAAATATATTATTATTGGACCTAATAAGCAATGATGCACCATTAATAATAGTATCTTTTTTGTTATTATTTATGAACCATCACGGAAGCGTAGATCTTCTACTATTTATAAGCTGATCTATGCTATTTGCAACCAATATACCATTTATGACCAGTCATCAAGCGTCACATCGATTGGCTAACATATTGTTATTAATATAGTACTTATCAGAATTAATATCTCATTTTACCAAATATACACCATTCAGTTCTTGCTTTATATCACAGTTATCTGCTCATATAGTTAAATTACCTCCGACAATAAACATATTGTTATTATTTATATTTCAGTTTATCTTCATATTTCACTTTACTATCACAGTAGAGTTACCACGAGGTAGTTTTGAGGAATCATAAGTATAATCACCATTGATTATAAAAATGTTTTTACTAAGGACTTTATTAACATTTGGTCACATAGATAGATAAGGTTTGGCTAGCTTTGTATACTTATCGATAAATGAACTCATTAGGTAAGTAAGATTTGAAGATAATCAGAACTGATTCACGGATACTCTATTTATATTTATATTGTATTTAGATAAAATATCTTGTGTGCCTTCATTGCTAGAGAATCAATAGAAATTAAGTAATGAATCGGATTGATTCGATGATAATAAATTTCATATCTGCATCAAATACGGCCTTGTGACAGTAAAATTATACTCACATATAACTCTATCATTGGT
>JBDHUX010000038.1:0-9064 GCA_039809405.1 Candidatus Absconditabacterales bacterium | reverse complement strand
ATCTGCTCAGGTATATTAGTAGGTCGATAAAAAGATGGTAGTATCGATCATGTAACAAGATCTGCTTGATTGATCCATCTTTTTTGAGCAGTTCAAATAGGATAACAAGCTGATAGAGTAACCATAGATTTGTCATCTACTTGGTTCATTACATATACATCAGTCTCATTTACGAGGAAAGATCTATTCACAATGTATTCATAAAAGTGTCGCTGATTATCTATCTTTTTGTAAAAATACAGGACATCTCAGCTTTGTATATTGTATGTAAGTCTAAATATAGTCTTGTATCTACCAGGTTTATTACGCCAAAAATTGGAGTGTGCAAATATAAAAGAGTTACCAGTTTCTCATACACTGGCTGTGCCAGGATATATAGTAGGTCAAGATACAAGATAACTATCATAGTCAAAAGTAGATCACCTAATCGCAGCTCTATAGTCTGGGCTCGTTTTGTCTAGTTCATTGATAGGCGACACCAATCACATAGCTGGTATAACTAGATACTGATCCCTACCTCTATCTTCTGAATATGGCAATACCTTCAGTCGGTAGTTAAGATCTTTGGTATCTTGTGGAGTAAACCACTCGGGTATAGATGTATCAACGCTCTTGGAAGTATAAACTTTTCATTCTTTGGTATTTTTTGCATCGTATCATAATGTTGTACTTGGAGACACAAGTAATGATGCAAGTAATACAATTATAAGCATAACGGCATAAACAATCTTTTTCATACGTATATTATAAAATCAATATAATCTGATATATAATATATTTGTAGCAAAATACAAACTTAATTTATATTTGTTGGTCTGGTGACCTCTATCAACTTATCTCTAGAGGCATGTCATCTGATTATCTTTATGTGCGTCTTGGGGATATTAAAATAATTTGATAGCAATTTTATCAACTCTTGATTGGCTTGATTGTCGATAGGCTGAGAAGTAAGTGATATGTTGAAATGAGCGTTTCAGAAAAGATCACATCACTGCTCTTCTAGTTTACTTTGTTTAGCATATAACTTGATATGGGCAGATATAATCATGAAGTTATAAAGTATAAAGTGTAGTAAAAAATATATATAAATAAATTAGTTAGTAAATTACTTTGTCGGTCTGTAAATCAATATAAAAGTAATTATGTAAGGTCAGATATGACAAAAGTATATAAGTTGTATTGATAAAATAAATTATTTGTTTATAAAAAATCAGGCTATATTTATATAAATATCGATTAGCAAAAATGTATGAGTTTACAAAAGAGGAACTAGAGCAGGTGTATAGTATCGTCAGCGACAAAGGACTTAAGTGAAAGATAGGAGCTGTGATAGACCTCAACTTAGGCATGGATATAATATACAAAGATCCTGCATGGCATTGATTTGTGATGGATCACATTTGAGAGATAAGAGATATATTATGATACGGCAAGAAAGACAATGGCAAGAATACAAATAATCCACTCATCGTAGATAGTTGACCTATATCCGACTATAGTTACCACTGACACTACTTAGATATAGAGCTCAAAAAGTTAATAAAAAAATATGATGCAACGTGAAACAAAGAGTATGCACGCATAAGGCTAAATGAAGATAGTGGGATGACAGAACTAAAGGATAAAAAGAGTTTGAGATGGATCTGAGAACGGCTAGAAGATATGTGAATGTCAGATGAAAAAATTAAAGATATAGTAAGGGGTTTATATAAGCTATGACTGTATAACTATAACCAGTGAGATGAAGATGAAAAAAATTGGCGAGTTTCCTTATCTATAAACTCAAATAGAGAGCTATGTCTATTGTTATTCAATGGAGAAATTGAGGTGAAATGATATTGATGACATTATTTTATAATCACAGATAGTTATAAAAAGATAATTGATATAATAATACAAAAATGATATTATGAAAATAATATATGAGAAGCAATAGATTTTATAATTGAAAATAATGACAAGAGACATGATGAAGAAGATGATGAATACGATATGGTATAGTTTCCAAGAGTTTATAGGGAATTATGCGTAAGTTTATTAGTTGGATCATATTTTCATCTCCGTCATAAGCACTCTTTTGTTTTCTATATGATTGGTGTGTAAAAATCATATATCGTAGGTTTTATCTGATGGCAATATCTGTATATATTTTACATCGTCATACACAAGTCCATGTCAATCAAATGCAGCTTTGCATTTGGACTTACCGTCTATATTTATTTTGATATCTTGAGGTTTATATAGTTTAAACCTAAACGGCAAAGATCATACTCATATAATACCCAAAAGATCACTACTTGTAGGTATCAGAGGTCATCATAGACTCAATCGATACGATGTAGATCAGAAGTTATTTGAGATAACAACTCATGTTCATTTTAGGTCTATCCTATCTCAAGTCTGTGGTTCGATAGATAGATTGTAATAGTCAAATAAACTATTTCATATACATATATCGTTGGCTGCATATCATACAACACTATCACCATTTTCAAATCAAATTTTTGCTTTTATAAACTTTGCTCTAAGTATATCTCGTTTATCGATAGTTTTTGGAAGATCGTGTATGTCTGATATGTTATTCATGAGAAATCACAAAGTACCACAGTTTATGCCTATAAACGGCTTGTTATAGTCGGCATATTTTTTTATACTCTCCAACATATACCCATCTCATCAAAGCACTAATATACAGTCAGCTCTCTCTATATCACTAGTCAAAAAATCGACTTTATCAGTATTTGATCTGATACTGTTTTTTATATCCACGTATTTTTCAGATGGATGGATCAAAGGGAAGTATTTGATATTATTCATTTTTATTATTTGTATGAATTAGATATTTTCTGTTATGAATTATAAGTAATAAGTCTGTTATACAGTGTTTTTTGCTCATCGATCAAATTTAAATCATCTTTTGTATGGGTTTAGTTTGAGATATATCTCGTCTACCAGTTTTCTAATATGTGGTCAGCGGATCACTATCTGATACCTGTATTTATTGTACATCTTGTAAACAAGAGGCGGTATCGCATAGACCTGTATATCTTCATATCATCATGTATTTTTTAAAATAAGAATCTCCTGGTATAGTTTATTGATAACACCAAACATCCTCTCTTCGATAGTGTTTTTATATAAAATCACACAAATCTCGCCATAAGGAGGGTAGATATGTTTTTTCCTGAACTCATCGTCTTTGGTCGTGAAATCATCGCGGCTGTGTGATGCAACACTTGTGATGATCCTATTTTCTGGATCGTGAGTCTGTAAGATGATATGATTGCAATCTGTGTTGTAGACTATATCTCGGAGAAATTGAAAGTTATTGTACTCACTATTGTAATCTGGTATATGAAGTCAAAATCAGCTATTTTGAACCACTACAAGGTCAAACTTGGTATCAATACGAGTTATGATAGATGTCGCTATCACTACTTTACCATCGGTTTTCATATCAGAGATAAATCCAGTGGCTTTGTTCCAGCTATTTAGTCAAGTAGAAGAGATCGTGTATGGTTTTATATTGTAATTTATTTGAAGATGATCTGATATCTGTTGCATACCAACTCAATAGGTGTCTAACTCACTGGAGCCACAGTTATCACATGTGTCAATAGTCTGATAAACTTGCTTACAGACATTACACATACCAAATATCTGGTTATGTAGATTTAGATGATAAGATATAGGCACATCACAATATCTGCACATAGGTGTATGACCACACTTCTGACATACTACTCAAGTATTGAGTCACTTTTTGTTTGAAATAATCAGTATATTTTTACCTTGTGATATATACTTTGCAATACCCTTTTCTGCTATCTCCCCAAATATCTTGCCACGATACGACTTCATATCGACAAGATAAATACTCTTGGTTCAGTATTTATAGGTTTTGTAGTTCATAATAGAAAAAACTATTGATAGCTTATCATATCAAATGATTGTTATTTATCAATATCTTTTGGTTTATTATATAACGGGTTTATAATATAATAGAAAATATCATCATACATAGCAGAATAAATATCTACTACTATCTTCATATATTCAAAATAGTAAAACTTTATACCATCTTTTTTGCTATCTTTTCATATCATAGCTGACCACAGGCTCATTTGATCTTGCGACCGTGGTTGTCTCTTGTTGTTACTGTAAGTCATCCCTGTTCAAGTATATCACGGAAAGCACGGATCTGCTCTGTAGATGACTCTTTCAAGTCTGGCATAGCAGGATTTGGGTTGTATGGGATCAAATTTACATGAGCATTGCGATCTTTTAGTAGATCAACCAACTCATGGGCAGTATCTATCTCATCTGTCATACCATCTATCATGATGTATTCGTAAAATATCCTATTATCAGTGTGATCGGTATATCTATCTATAGCATCCATAAGTTTTTCCAATGTATATGCTTTGGATATTGTTGGGATGAGTTTTTCACGGAGTGCTTGATTTGGAGCATGGAGAGATAGTGCAAGTTTACAGTCGATATTGTCATCTATCAGTCTAAGTATACCCGGCACTATACCAGAAGTAGATATAGTCACATGTCTTTTACTTAGTCAGAAATAACTCTGTCATAGTGCATACTGTATGGTTATCTTCATATTTTCATAATTTAGTAACGGCTCACCCATACCCATGAATACCATATTTCTTATCTTCCAAGTTGTCCCATCTTCTTTTTTACCAAGTTTGGACTTGAGGTAGTTGTTCACCCAAAGCATCTGTCACACCATCACATCGTATCATAGATTTTTACCAAATCACAACTTACCCGTCACACAAAATATACATCACACAGGGCATCACACTTGCGAGCTGATACAAAGAGTGATCCTATTTAGATGTCTCTGCGGGAAGTCGTGGTAGTGGTACATGATCACAGACTCTATGATAGATCCATCCTCAAGTTTAAATCATATCTTGGTGCTATCGGTTCACTCATGTATACTATCAAGTTCAAATGGGATGATATAAAAATGATCTGATAAAGTAGATCTAAACTCTTTTGGCAAAGTACTCATCTGATCAAAATCCAGTATGCTATGCTGAAATATATCTGTATAAATTTGTTTAGCACGAAAACTTGGGATCTTGTTTTCCTTTAGAAATGTTGTCAGACTCTCTGTGTCAAAAATTGATTTCATTTTGGTATTATTTTGTGTCAATTTGGTAGATGTAAGGATTATTTTGATAGTATGATCTATGTATTAATTATCTCATCAATCTAGTCAAGAGGACAAGTAAGGTTCTGTTATTTGTATTTTTTAGAAAGATACTTTTTGGAAATACGAGTTAGAGTATCATAGTAAATTATAGTATCGATAGTCAAGATCTGTTTTATTAGTCGCGGGGATCTTTCAACTTGATTTCTTGTGATAGTTGAGTAAGATATTTTCTATATCGCATGATATAAGATGTTATTATAAATATTACGCATAATATACATAATATTGTATAAAAAAGCAAAACATTTTGTATAACGTCTAGTTGTGCGAAATCTTCTTTTTGTTAGATTGTTATTCAAAGCCCAGAAACTTTTTGTTGCCCTAGTCGGGCAATTTTGGTGGGTTTTGCCTCCGTGAGGCAATCTTCTTTTCAAAAAAGAAGCAAAATTAAAAATGTTTTTATCTTTTTACAAACATATATCATGCTAAAAAAACTATCTCTACTAACACTCTTATTATTGAGTACCATTTTTGTCCTTACTGGGTGCCAAAAAACAGAAAACACAGTCAGCGACAATCAAGCTAATCAGCCAAGAACTGTTAAAGCTTGATACATTTCTTATGCTCCTTGATTTATTGTAGATCCAAACACAAAAAAAATGTCAGGTATTACTTATGACATTCTAGAAGAAATCGCAAAAAGAAAGAATTTGAAAATCGAATATGCAGAAGAAGTTACTTGGGCAACCTTAGTGGAAGTATTAGAAACTGAAAGAGTTAATATTATAGCAAATCCAGTTTGGATGACTGATGAAAGAAAAGCAAAAGCTAATTTTAGTAATGTGGTTTATTATAGTCCGATATGAACATATGTTAGAATAGATGAGACTAGAATAAATACCTTGAACGATATAAATAAACCAGAAATAAAAATTGCATGTCTAGATAGAGAATGATGACAAGTTATTGCAAAAACAATATTCCCAAATGCCACTACAATTTCTTTTCCTAATAGTGTAGATGTATCGCAAATGCTCTCGGAAGTCTCGGCAGGTAAAGAAGATGTAACTTTTGCTGAACCTATTTTTGCATATGAGTATATCAAAAATAATCCATGAAAACTTAAAAATATCGCCGAAACTGATCCTGTGCAAAAACGATGAAATGCTTTTATGATGAAAAAGTGAGATGTTGAACTGACAAAGATAATCAATGAATGAATACAGGAATTGATAAGTGATTGAACTCTTAATAAAATTATAGATAAATATGAACCATTTCCAAATGCCATAATAAGAGTAAATAAATAATTTTTTATTTTTATATCCAAATGTACTATGCAAAGATTTGATACAACAATAGGTAGTGATTATGATATTTTCAACAAAGTCTACCCTTTTACAGAAAGACTACAAAAAGAATCTGTTTTATTTTTGAAAGAATCTTTAAAATGATATTGAAAAAGAATACTAGAAATATGAACATGAAATTGAGAGACAACTTTACAGATAATAAATCATTTTCAAAATTCAATAATAGACACAGTTGATATTTCTGAAGTTATGCAAAAATCAGCAATAGAAGTTTTGAAGTACCAAAAAACAAGCAACAAAATTAACTTTATTCTTGAAGATATCTTACAATATATCAAAAAAATTCCAGATGGTTTTTATGATTGAGCTGTCTCTTGTTTTACGATACATAATATTTTCCAAACAGAAAGACCAGCTTTATATAAAGAGCTTTGAAGAATTATAAAAAAATGATGAATATTTGTAAATTGAGATAAAGTAATTGAAGATGATGTGGAAAAGCATAAAGATGATTTACAGAAATGTTTAGATTTATATAAAAAATTCACAAAAGATTTTAATAGACCAGATCTTGAAAAAGAATGGATTGAACATTATCTTAGAGATGATAAAGACGATCTAAAACTCACAAAATGAATACAAGAAAAAATGCTTTTAGATAGTTGATTTGGAGAGCTACAATATTCTGGCAGAATGCTGACAGAAATAATCACAAGTGCAAAAAAACTTTAATAAAAAAACTCAAAATATGAATATTTTTGACATACTCATTCAATACAAAACGGCATTTCTCTTATGATTGGCCACAACACTCAAAATTTGTCTTTTGACTCGATGATTTTGAATATTTTTTGGTATTGTTTTGTGAGTATTGATTGGCAAGTATAGTTTGATTAGGAAAGTTCATGTTTGAATATCAACAATTATTGGATGAATACCTGTTCTTGTATTGCTATATTGGATGTATTTTCCTATGCAACAAGCATTGAATATCAATATAGATAGTTTTCTTTTGGCGACAATTTGTTTTGTTGTTGTAAATACCATATTAGTTACAAACATCATCTATGAATGAATCAAAAATCTCCCAAACCAATATGTGATAGCTTGAAAACTCTGTGGTTTGTCAGAGTCTATTATTTTGAAAAAGATTAAAATACCACTTGTATTCAAACATGTAATCTGACCGATATTGATAGTTCAGATCACAATGTTGCATACTTCTATATTTGCGAGTTTGATCAATGTTGATGATATATTTAGACAAATTCAGAGAGTAAATGCTATTGTATATAAACCAATTGAGTTATATACCATTTTAGCATTATTTTTTGTAATTATATCAGTTCCGATATATGTATTTGCAAACAATCTCAAAAGGAAATATACAAAAGATTTTTCAGAAAGAATTTAAATTTAATAATATATACCTATGTTCTGAGCCAAAAATCTCACAAAAGTTATAAACAACAAGATCATTTTGGAAAATGTGAATATTTTTGTTGATGTCTGAGAAATCAAAACAATTATCTGACCTTCTGGATGATGAAAGAGTACTTTACTATCTTGTTTATCAAATATAGAAAATCCAACCTCTTGAGAGCTTTTTATGGATGACACAATTCTACATTTTTCTCATAACAAAAAAACCTCAAAAAAATCTTTTCAATATCCCAAAGTAAGTTTACTTTCACAATGACTTTTTTTACGACCGCATTTGTCTGTTGAAGAGAATATAATTTTGCCTTTGAAAGAGTCATGAATTTTCAATCAAGAAAAGTTTGAAAATATTATAAAGAAATTACATATTGATACTTTACTTGATAAATATCCTCTTGATTGTTCTTGATGAGAAAGACAAAGAATCGCCTTAGCAAGAAGTTTTTTATTGAAATCAAAATACTTGCTTTTGGATGAAATTACATCAGCATTGGATATAGAACATGTACAAATTGTAATTGATCTACTCAAAGAAACGAAAAAGGAAATTGGTATTATTCTGGTAACTCATATGATTCATTTTGCTAGAAAAATAAGTGATTATGTGTATTTTATGGATTGATGAAAAATAGTTGAAGAATGAAATTGTGAAATTCTAGAAAAGCCTAAAACAGACAGATTAAAGATATTTTTGAATACATACTAAGACTTTTGCCCTATTCGGGCAACCCACCAAAAAAACAAAAAGTTTCTGGGAACTACGGAAATGAACAAATAGAAATTGAAAGTTTAATCTTAAAACTCACGAACAAAAAGGAGACTCAAGCCCTTCGGGACACACAACAGCCACTATCTGTTCGCTTCGCATATTGCTCGTTCCTCGCAACATCAGATGAGTGGCAAACGTTGTCAGACATCTCTTGTAGTCGTTACTAGTTACTAAAAAAATATAAAATAAATTGAATTTAAGAAGAGTTGGTGTTTAATTTTAGGCTCTAGACTAGTTGACAAGCATTTACTGTTTGAATATACTAGGTTATGACTTACAAAAACGCATATAGAAAAAGTTCACATCAAACTTTATTCGAGAATTCGAGAATATTCAAATAATTGCGGAGCACGAGAACAC
>JBDHUX010000037.1:0-9454 GCA_039809405.1 Candidatus Absconditabacterales bacterium | reverse complement strand
TATATAAATAATAGCGTTTGGTATATTGTTAATAAGATTATAAATAATACATCAAAATGCAAAACAAATTGGTATCAAAAAGATACATTGGTTACTTTTCATCGTTTTATAGCTTGACAACTGATATATATACCTTGTTTATATAAACAATCAAACGAATATAAGACTATAGAAGATCAATAAAATATAGCAAGGGTAATAGTATATGCAAAACATAGGTACAACAAAGAAAATATCAGTCCTGATAACCAAAAGTTATCAGATTTTTTATCAAAATACTTGACAAATCCCCCCCCCCACGATTATAATAGTAGCATCATCCTGAGATATGGATTATTTATTTATATCATAAATTATAAAAAAATGACAGATAAAGTTAATCCTGAAAACCAGGAAGATAAGATTAATTTAGAAAATGAAAAAATTAATAATTATATTTCAAGAAAACTTAAGTCTTTGAATTTAGATGACGTGGCTGATAAAAGTAAAAAAGAAATTGCCAAATTAGTAGCAAATAAACTCAGTAGAGAAAGACTTAAGTGAAAAACATTTACAAAGGAGTTGGTCAATACAATATATCAAAAGTCTTTTCTGTCAAATGGCACCGAAACAAGAATTAATTATAGTGAAAGTATAGCAAATAGAACCATGACAGAAAAAGATTACAATAAGATCATGCAACAGATAGCGGAATATAACAGTATCTTACCAGTATCGCATAGGAGAGATTGGGGTTTCTGATGATGAATTGGAGATATAATATTATCTTCAACAACTTGAAAAATGTACTGTGTTGAAAATAAAGATGATCGTCAAGAATTACTGGAAGATTACAACTGAAGACAGTATTATAGTAGTAGAAGTTGAAACTCTGGTAAATGAGATATTTTGCATGAAAAAAAAGTTTGATATATTTACCAACAACTAGGAAAGATATAAAATACCCAGAAGAAGATTATAACTATAGCGATGATGTAAATGGTTTAAATATAACAGCATGGTCTGATAGATGAATAGTTGATAAAGATTATCCAGTAACTATCAAGTATCCAGAAAGCAATGAATATAGTTATACATTTATAGACCCAAGTGAGATAAATGAGATCATAGACATTATAAAGTCTGGTGGCAAGTTACCGGAGTCGTATGTGATGCTAGAACAAAATATCTGAAACATAGTAGATGAGAACTGAGACAGACGCCCTTTGACAGTAATATATATGTCCAAAGATCGTTTGGGATATAGTAAACTTATAGACATATTAAAGTGGACTGGTTTATTTGCTAACATAGAAAATGGTTTGGAATTCACTTGATCAGAATTTGATAGGGTGATTTGAATATACAAGTATTGAGAAAATTTTGTTAAAAAATGACCGTTATGATTTGCTACAAAGTCGTATGGATATGAAAATCCTCGTTACAGTATGGATAAAGAAGAGGTCGAATATACAGTACTAAAAAACTGAAAAACACAAAAAGAGTATGTAAAATATGGGACAGAAAATACACAAAAGATAAGAGGATGGGAGTTTTTATCAAGTAGATGTGCCTACAGGATAGACAAAGAAAACAAGTGAAGATACAAAGTAATGGTAGAATACGATTTCGAGAGCTTGTGACTTAGTAAAGGTAGTGAGCATCTATTTGGCTACTTCCAAAAAGACTATGTATGAGGGGCTAATACAGAGAGTCACTCGCTAAAACATGAATTAGGCTATGAAGCTAAGATGATAGTACCAAATTGAGTAGAGAGTGTCGTATCTGGCAGAAATATAGTGTTTACCGCAAGTTGTATTAAAGAAAACATAAGTAAAATAGAGTTAGCATGTTTGAACAAAACAAAGGAGATCGCTATGAGTATATATAAAAGAAATCTTCATATAGCATTCGAAAAAACCAAACAAAAAGCAGTAGAATGATGAGAAGATTATAAGAAGTGACGGTTATATAATGGAGATCTACTATATACAGAGTTTTGAGATGAGATATTCTTATGATATCTTAGTAAATACAGAGATCTAAATCCGAAATTTACTAAATTTTTATCGGGTAAAGGTTATGAAGATTATGAAGAAGTTATATCACAAGATGAACTAAAAGAAAAGTGAATTGATTATCGGACATCGTATATGAGAAATAAAGCATACGACAAGGCTCTAAAAAGCTATATGAACTATATCAGATGGGATACTCAAACTCAGATAAAAGAAGTCAAAAACTATCTCCAAACTCATGAAGATTGACAATTTTTCATCACAGATAGCACTGATGTAGGTAATTATATACCTTGAACAGAATCATTTATGTACAAATACGACATATCAGAGTGAGTATCTGGTAAAGAACTACTAGAACATCTCAAATTTGAAGAAATGATAGAAAGGAGTAATTTTAGAAATATTATACTCAAAAAAGTTGTTAAAAGTATAGTTGATTAGAAATAATCATGATCAATCATCGCATAGACACTCGGCTTACTATACCTATTTAGATCCATATATGGGTAGAGTTTCTCCTTTACCTCCAAAATTATCTCCACAATCATATCGTTCTATAAACTTCACTTATTTTATTATTAGCTACCTCGTTGGCTTTGATTGAATTGGTTTTTAGTAACTGCTCTATTTCAGAATCGCTAATATTATAAAACCTCTCTTGTATAGGTCACAAAAATCAGACTATCTTCTCATACAAAAGATCTTTGACATATTTGTAGCTCATACCTCACGAAACATACTTAGATCTCAAATCTTGTCCCTCACCTTCAGTAAGAAATAACTTTACAATGTTGTAAACATTGCAACTATCAGGATCTTTGGGGTCTTCTGGTAGTAAGTCTGTAGTCAGTATCTTATTTATCTTTTTTCTCAAAACTTCTGGACTATCAAGCATACCGAGGTAATTGTTGTATGATTTGGACATCTTGCGACCATCGGTGCCTGGTATCTCTCATATCTCTTTACTTATCTGCCGTCAAGGAACTTTGAATGTATCACCATAACGATGGTTAAATTTCTGCGCTACATCAGCACAGTACTCCATATGTTGTTGATTATCTTTACCAACTGGTACTATATCAATATCATAAAGCAGTATATCGGCAGCCATAAGTATAGGATAGTTCATACTTCATATACTCATCAAATTTAGTTGTTTTTTGTTTTCTGCATCTTTGTAAGCATGCATCCTTTGCATAAATCCTATATGTGTATAACAAGTCAAGATCCACTCCAATTGAAAATGAGCTGGCACATCAGACTGACGAAATACGATTGTCTTGGTCAAATCTACACCAGATGCAATATATAACTTCATCAAGTTCCTAGTCCACAAATCGTATGGATAATTTTCTTTGATATCAAGCACTTTGGTGATACTATGGACATCGGCCACAAAAAGCCATACGTCATAAAGATCTTGATTTTGTAGATCTATAAGTGGTTTCACAGCTCAGAAATAATTGCCAATATGTATCTGATCACTCGTCGCTTGACATCATGTAAATATAGTTTTCTTAGTCATAATAATATACTTAGTTTATAAAATGGTTTAATATATGAATATAATCAGATTATCATATATCATCCTCTCCTATATCAGAATGGTTATTTAGAGGTTTCATAAGTGGAAACATGATCACATCACGGACATTGGACTGTTCTGTCAACATAGCAAGTATACGATCAAGTCACATACCCCATCAAGATTGAGGAGCCATACCGTACTCCATAGATATTACAAACTCGTCATCAGACTTAGTTGCTTCGTCATCTCCACGAGCCAAAGCCTCCGCTTGAGCATCAAAATTGGATTGAAGCTCTACAGGGTCAACCAACTCACTGTAAGCTTTCAGTATCTCTCGTCAATTTATAATAGCTTGAAACTGCTCTACGACATGTGGATTATTGTCACTTGTACGAGCTAGTGGTTGCATCGTTTTTGGATAATTGTATATAAAAGCCGGTCCAAGTATCTTTGGTCTAGTCACTTTCTTGTATAGATAATCTATCATAGTTGCAGTAGTTTGTTTATCTAGTCAATCCCAGTTATATCACTTACTTTTAATTAGATCACGAAGTGTCTGCTCGTCTTCTGGACTATATATAGATACGTCTATGCCAGAGTCGGACTTAATCCTATCTATATAGTCTATCTTTTCTCGCTTACGACCAAATGTAACCTCTTTTATATTTCATGATTTATCTGCTACTTTTATAGTCCTGCTCAGTTGTGGCATATTGTCAAATAGGTAATTAAACATATCTTCCGTAAATCTTATGTTATCTTCATAATTCCAATAAAGAGCGTAATGTTCTGCAACAAGAAATTCTTGATGATGACTTGGGTCAGATCATTCATTACGGAAATCTTTTCATATCTCAAAAACCCTTTCAAGTCATCACACGGTAGCCATTTTTAGTGCTATTTCTGGAGCGATTCTAAGAAATACATCCAAATCATAATCATCATGGTGCGTTACAAAAGGTTTGGCTGCTGCTCCACTGGCTGAGTTTCATAAAATGGGCGTATCAAGTTCGATAAATCACTCTTTCCAGTAAAATTCCCTAAGTGTTTTGATAAATTGTGATCTAAGTTTCATCCTATCTATTGTCTCACGATTGTGTATCATATCAAGATATCTTTGTCTATAAGCTGTCTCTTGATTGTCTCAAACTCCATGAAACTTATCACCAAGCGGTCTAATAGCCTTAGAAAGTAAAGTAAATCTTGACACAAAGAGCGTTAATTCTCATTTGTGAGTATGAAATAACTCCCCTTCTACTCCTAGCCAATCTCATATATCTACAAGCTTTTCTATAAATTTGTATGCAGATATCTCCTGATCTCAAGATACTAATATATCAACATCTTTTCAATCAATTACAATATTGCAATAGTCTCTATGAAATATCAGTTGAATCTCTCCAGACTCATCAAGTAATTTTGCAAATGATAACTTACCATGAGTGCGATACAAAGTCATCCTACCAGCAGTTTTATAGTCATATTGTGGTCAAGATATGATATCTTCTATATCACGAAATTTATTTCACTGCTTACTCAACAAAAATCATATCGTATCTTTCTTATCAAATTTGGATGCATAAGGTACTACACCAAATAATCTTATCTGTTCCATTTTTTTTATTCTATCCAATCTTTCTTGTGACATATTATTTTAGTAAAATTTGTATGTAAATATATAATTTTATTTTGTAAAAATATAAAAAAATTAAATAATCTGATTATCTTCATATATATAACTTTTTATATGCGGATATCAATTGTATCACTTACAAGACATACTATCGCAATATGCTCATGCGCCTCATATCAGCATCAAGTCTCATATGGTGGTCATAGGTAATTTTACTGTTGATGTCGAGTCAGGGTTGTCCATCTGAGTAGTAAGTAGATCTCCACTCTCACAACAGTGTCATACTACTACATAATCTATATATTGCTTATTTTGTGATGATATATTGTGTATGGGATGTCTAGATCCATACATAGTCGGTCTGATGATATTGTCCATACCTATATCAAGTTTTATAAAATTGTATCAATCTTTTCATGTATCTACCACATCTATACAATTGGAGAGTATATATCAAGCATTGGCTACCAAATATGTACCTGGCTCTACTTCAAGAGTTATCTTCCTACCCGTATCGTGGTAAAATTTTTCAAAATAAGAGGTTATGACAGAAGATATTTGTGGTATATCTATAGATCTCTCGCCATCCACTCTAGCGACCTTAAATCATCATCACAAAGATACAGTATCTACAGATAAAAATGAATTAATGAGATCTAGTGTAATTTTAGCAACCTCTCATCGTACGACAGGATCTGTTCATGATCATATATGTGTATGAAGTGTTTTTATGGTTAGGTTGTACTTGGTTGCAACTTTTTTAATATCTTCTATATACTCAAATCGTATACCAAATGCACTATGATATCATCATGTATCTGTTTTGATATTGTAGCTCGATCATATACCTGGATTTATCCTAATTCATACAGTTGATCATGGATACCTTCTACCATACTCCTCTATCTGATACAAACTAGTTGCGATAAATTTGATACTAGATCGATCAAAATCCCAATTAGTCGGTAATTGTTGAGAGTTTAGTTGTATTTGATTTGGTTCAAATCATATATCAATTGCATTGTACACTTCATACTCACTACTTGCATCTATACCTATACCTTGCGACAGGACAATTTGCAGTATATTTTTATGGGAGTTGGCTTTCATAGCATATCTCACCACCAATCAATAAGGATTGTCAAATGATTTGATCTGATTTATTTGGTTTATGATATACTGTCTGTCGTATATATAACAAGGTATTTCTATATGATCTTTATTTTTTAGTATTGTATCTATTAACATTTTCATTGTAAAAATAATTGTAACGATTTAAATATAATAGGAATATTTTCTTTTAATACTTCCAATTCTGATTTATTTACTTTGGATAGTACATACTTAACAATATCGTGTCATTGATAATCTGGCCTACCTATACCTATCTTAATTCTGTAGAACTCTTGTGTTCAGAGTTTATTTATGATATCTTTTATACCGTTTTGTCATCAAGATGATCACTTAGGTTTATATTTGATCCTACCAACTTCTAGGTCCAAATCATCATGGATTATGAGTATCTTGCTTGTAGGTATTCTATAGTATTTTGATAGATAAGATATACTTATGCCCGATAGATTCATATAGGTTTGTGGTTTAACTCGTATCAGTTTATCTTTGTATCATCACACATCAGCATTAAATGTAGTATCGTCAATATCTTGTATCCATACCTCTGCTCTGGCATCTTTATTATAAGATCGCTTCGGACGTATCTGTATATGGTTTATCAGTAAATCCATTGCTATCCAACCAATATTGTGCTTAGTATTAGCATATTCTGATCATGGGTTACCTAGTCATACAATCAAATACATAAAAAAAATCAATTAAATAATATATATAAAATAACTTTTTGACTTTTTAATTCAATTGATTATAGGTTGTAGTATATAAAAATAATCTAGCTATATGAAAAAAAAAGCATTTACACTTATAGAACTATTGATAACAATAGTGATCATAGCAATTATGATGGCTCTGATGAGTACACTTTCAAATGCTCAGATAGTCAAGATGAAAGATAAGATCCTCAAGCAGTGATGGGTTGACACATACAATCAAACACTACTCAACTCTATCTGATCAAGCCTATCAGGAAATAAATTGGAATTGCAAAATGGTAAGATAATCTGAAAAACAAGCGACTGGACAGTTCATCAAAATTGATCTCCTGCATCTGGGGTGCTATCTTTTGACAATTATAACCTATGATGTAAACGAAATGACGAAGACAGTAAAACACTGCAATTAGATATCATCAAAGATTGAAATAAGAAAATAATCTGATGCTATCAAGTAGATCTCACTACTTGTAAATTATATGAAGTGAAGTGTAAAAAAGAATAAAGATTTATATATAGGTGATAATCTTATCTATAGGTCGTCTTACTTTCTTTACTTGGGAAGCGGGATCAGACTTATCTCTATAACCTACAGCTAGCAATACCACTGACTCTAGATTTTTTTCTCTCAATCAAAGTACTTCATCAAATCACTTGTGATTAAATCATCACATAGGGCTAGCATCTATACCAAGCTGTGCCGCTGCATATACCATCATCCCAAGCGATATGTATACATTTGATCTAGTCCATATATCAGAACTAGTAACAAATCAAGTCAACATTTCCCTATACTCTTCAAGAGAATCAATAGAAACTCACCTTATATCTGCAGTATCTTTTATAATCTGATCTATGTACTCTGGACCGTAATTTATGATCCTACACAATACGATAAGGTAGGGAGCTTGCTTCACTTGCAAATTGCCTTTTGCATAATTTGATCGTAGCTGTTCTTTGATAGTTTGATCAGATATTACTATAAAATGCCATGGTTGAGTTCATGACATAGATGGGGACAATCTTCCTGCCTCAAGCATGGTATCCAAATCTTCTTTGGATAATTTTTTGTTTGTATCGTAAAGTTTGGTTGCGTATCTCCATTGCAAAGGAGCAAGTATATCTTTTTTATCCATGTTTTATTATTTTAGTTATAAATATCAAAAACTAATACTTTTTGGATTTTTTCTTATCTTTTTTTTACTCCATCTTCTTCCTCATACTTATCCTTATCGTGTCCATGATCTCTATGTCGCTCATATCACATTATGTTTCGCATCAGTGCACTAGCACGATCTTCATCATACTCTCACTTCATCCACTTTATAAAGTGTCTATGAGCTGACTGACGAAATACATCAATCTCTTTTTTTCATCTAGCTTTCTGTCGATTACTCTCTCCACACTTACTAGCTCATCTTGTATATTGACCAGCTAACCTCTCCAATTGGTCTATAGGTATCAAGTCAAATCTCAACTTCTCTTCTCCAGTATCTCTTTGAAATCAAGTACCAAAAACTCTTTTCTTCCCACTATCTCTGGTTGTGTAACTCATTAATTATAGATTATTTGTAAATAAGTCTGATGGGATAATATCGTAAAATAATACTATAAAATAATACATACATATCAAATATAAAGAAAAAATCCAACTTTACAAAAATAGTCAGATTTTTTTCATATATACAAATATAGATATATAATTGTATTACTTGATCTCAATATTGTAACCAGTAAGTTCTGAAGCTAGTTTAATATTAGAAGCTCATCTTCATATAGCTTTGGACTTTTCATTCTCATCTACGGCTATAAGTGCTTTTTTTCATTGGATCTGTACAGAGTTTATCTTGGCTGGTTTCATAGCATCAGCAACAAGTTTTTCTTCTCATCACTCATCATCGTACTCTATAAAATCTATCTTCTCTCAATCAAGTAATGTAAGGATAGTGTTGATCCTAGATCATCTCTGTCATACAAATACTCATACAGGATCTATCCTTTCGTCTGATGAAGATACAACAATTTTGGTCCTTTTACCTGGCATCCTTACAATCTTATCTATAAATACTTTTCACTCTTCTAGTTCTGGGATAATTTTTTTCAAAAGCGCCTCTATGAAGTCTACAGAAGACTGAGTTATATCAAGTGTAATCTGAGAGCCATCTTTGGTGATTTTTTTCAATAGTACAAATACCTCTTCTCAGATGTTATAATTTTTGCCAGGTATCTGTCATCTATTACTCAATACTACCGCTGTCCCATCTACATCAAGTATTACAGTCTCATTGATAGCTTTCAACACTTTGGCACGAAGCAACTCTCACTGTCTATGCTGGAAATTGTCATAGAAATTTTCTTTTTCTATCTCTTTAATCTTTCACTTAATAGCTTGGGCTGCTGACTGTGCACCAATTCTAGAAAAATGTAATTCATCAGGCGTAATGTC
>JBDHUX010000036.1:0-9455 GCA_039809405.1 Candidatus Absconditabacterales bacterium | reverse complement strand
TTGGATTAACAAGGATGATTGCTATAAAACACGGTATCAAAGATGTAAGATTACTTACCAATGGAGATCTTAGATTTGTGAAATCTTTTTAGTTATAATTGTATACTAATTGACTTATTACCGGCTCGATACTATCTAATTATTTGTCTATTTGATTTGTCTATTTATATTTGAAATATATTTATCATATAACTAAATACACAAATGCATTATATCGTTATGTTTGTAGTTCTAATCGTGATGTATTATATGAACTATCTTAGCTCTGCTACTGATAAACTTGGTACATCTATAGTTGATCTTGGTAATATCTTCCCATTTTCTTTTATGCCTCCGTGATTAACATTTATGGTTGCTTGGGCAACTATATTTGCCATGGTCTGAGCTTATTTGATAGTATCTTTTATGAAGTACAAGAAAACAAAACAAGATGATAAAATGGCTATGCAACTGTTTTTGGCTACTTGTATTGTCAACATACTACGACTTGTGGTAGTAGGTCAAAATTTACATGTGCTATCTGTAGTGCTTATAGCTTTATTTATGTTGTTACTATGGAAATTATTGGATCACTACAAAACCAATAGAAAATCTCTTGGATGGGCTACATTTGGTTTGTACTACTGATGGATAAGTATCGCTACTACTGTGATAGGTATATCGCAAGTTGTTTACACATACCGATCAGATGTCGCACTATCTACTTGGTGGGCTTATATTTGTTTACTTATGTGAGTCATCACTACTATATATAGTTGGATCAGACGGAAAAATCCTTATGCATTGATTATGAGTTTGTGGGCTTTGGGTTGAGCTTGTGTATCTATGTTTGGGAAGTAATACTGATTATCTTCATATAATTACAATATTGCAAAATAATTTTTTGATATAGATAATCCTATTTAAAATTGTTTCAACAACGATAACTGAACATACACTATGTTGGATATAATTACATCTTATTATAAAAACCCAGTAAATATGTGACAGCTGGAAGATTTTGATATTAATTTCTCTGTATGAAATCATATCTGTGGAGATGATATAACTGTGTATATCAAATTTGATGATAGGAAGATAATCTGATGGTCTTTTGATGGTCATCCTAGTATGATAACAACTGCAAGTTGCAGTTTCTTCTCTGAGTTGGTGATATGAAAAGATATTGATACGGTATTAAATATGGATGAGAAAAGCATGACTGATGAGTGATTTGTAGCTTCTCCTAGAAGGAGAAGGGCGGTAGTGATAGGCATCCTTGCTACCAAAAATGCTATACATAAGTGGCTCGCTGACGGTATAGAGGAGGGCTGGGACGATGTGTTTGTGGATTAAGAGATTTTATTTTATATTTTACTTGTACCTATTGTATATTTGTTTTAAACAACAAATAGTTTGCAACCCAAAACAAAATCTTTATTATCAATCTTGATTTGATAAATTTCTAATTTTTATGGATAACGATAAACTGATTTTTTACGATATCATGTGATATCCTGTACCGAGTCGTGCCCAAGTATTTGAACTTGATGAGTCTGACCGCTTTGGATCAAATCAAGATATTGATTGAGGTGAAGATTGAAAACTTATAGATCCTAGCTTTTCACGAGATAGTTGCAATGTCTATATGTCAGATTATCTTGATATCATAAATAAATACGAGCGACTTTACCGCTCTATACCTTTTGTGAAACATATCTACTTATGTAATAGTATCACTTTTAATGCTTTGCATTCGTATTCTGACATAGATATACTTATAGTGGCCAGACATAATAAGATATGGATTGCGAGATTTTTCTCTGTACTTTTGTTTACTATTTTTGGCATAAGAAATAACGCTAAGCCACATATAGACATAAAATCATGATATAGAAAATGAGACGATTTATGATTATGAGGACATGACCAGATGGCAGATGGGCATGCTCACAATAGCAAGAAACAGAAATTCTGCTTATCTTTTTATGTAGATGAAGATAATCTTAATTTTTATAAGATACTATTACAGCCCATTGATATATATTTCATATACTGGCTTGCACATTTAGTTCCCTTATATACCAATGATCGTTTACACCTCTGTGATATATGGAAACACAATAGGCGACTCAAGGATTATTTGCCAAATCATGCTCTTGACCAAGAAATCCAGATTGGTAATAAACTTATAGTATGAAATAACAAGTTTAAAGATACTGTCGAGTATATCTTCTGATCTATAATTGGTAGAGGAGTAAACAAAATCATCAAGTTTCTATGGATGCCTATCCTTACATACAAATTAAAAAAACTTGGTAAAAAGGGTCGGTGAGTTATTATATCAGACCAGATGCTCAAGTTTCACCTTGATATGAGGAAGATTTATTTGATGAAATATAATAATTGGGTAAAAAAGAAGAATATTTAATATACTTTACCTATTTTTTACTATTATTCAACAATCATCTCAATAGATTTTTTATAAGTAATACTTTTTCTATTTCTATATCTTTAAATAAATCGACATCATCATCGCAAGGAATATCATTATTATGAGGGTATTTTTGTAAAGTTTGTATCTCTAGATTGTCATCCATGTCTATAAATATATCGTGATCATCTCTCCTCAACTTACACTTTAGTTCTCCGTTTGTATCTATATCTAAATCCAATATGTGTTTGTCTTTATAGTATCAAAGTTTATTTATTTTTAACACTGTACCCAATGCATACCTAATTTTTTGTTCCCGTATTTTATGTACATTTCTATTTCATTTTGATGTGTCTATTATTTCTTTGATATAATTTATTATATTCTTATTGTATTGTACCAGTATACTTCATCATGTAGCAACAAGAGTTTCGTATATTAGATCGTTTTGTAATTTTTTTATAAACTTATCTGTAAGTCATAGATCTAACTGTTCGAATTCCAGTATATAATCTAATCTTCATATAAACTCTGGCGAGAATGTACGATTAAAATATTTATCTTTCTCAGCAAGTTTTTTATGATACTCTCCATTTTGATTCTTGCTAAATCATATACTAGAAGACATATTATTTACTGCTGATTCTCATATATTACTTGTGAAGATTATAATTGCATTTGATAAATCTACAGTATTTCAATTTTTTAACCTTACTATGCCCTCATCTATTATTGATAATAGAGATTGCATGCCAATGGGATGCATTTTTTCTATCTCATCAAATACAATTACTGCCATATTGTCTCTTTTCTTAGCGATCTTGTGCAATGTATCGCATTCTCGTCCAGTCTCTCGACCTTTGTAGACATTTGTTGGATCGAGTAGTGGCCTATCATTATATCCTACGTATCATGGTGGTGCTCAAAATAGTGTAGCAGTACATTCATGTGATTCTTTTAATTGCTCGCATGGTATATTTAAGCATCAATTTGGTATGCCAAATAGTAATTTTGCTGTTTGTTTTGTTATTTCTGTTTTACCGACTCATGTGGGTCATTTGAAAAATAACACTGCTAAAGGTCATTTTTTTTTATCAAAATCTTGATAGCAGTCTGATAAGACTTTTGCCATAGTCTCTTTTGCTTGTTGCTGTCAAATGATATTTTCATTATAAAATTCTAGTATATTTTTGTATAAGTATCATTTCGTTGATAGCTCCACTCCTTCACTATTGTTTATATATTTATCCATATATTGCAATTATAATCATAAATATTATTTACTTTTATATAAAAAATATCTTATATTTCAATATAAATAATTATCTGAAATAAAAAATATTGTTATTTTATAAACTTATTTATAATTGCATCAGTTTATTGCTTTTTGCTGCTCTTTCTTTTTTTAATCCTTTCCTTCATTTTGGTTGTTTTGTAATTTACCCAATCTTGAGTAGTTGCTTTTACTATAGGTCCATCCACTGGTCAAAGTAATATGTAGCATGCTACACCAAAATATGATGATATATCTTTCAACTTAGACTTATTGTCGAGAATATGCCTTATGAACTTATTTTTATTACTTTTGATTGGCTTTACTCTGTTCGTCAAAATTTCTGATTGAGTGTTTTCTTCTATTTTTGCTATCGTATTGTTTCCCATTATTTATTTTTTATTTTTACTGTTTTATAATTTAAGTTTAAAATTTACTACTATGATTAGGTAGAAGACTTATTGTTATGATTTGATAGTTAGACAAATTATTTTTTAGTTATCTTCTAGCCACCTTTCACAGTCAAGTGCAGCCATACATCAAGTACCAGCAGAAGTGATAGCTTGACGGTAGATTTTATCAGCCACATCTCATGCAGCAAATACACCACTTACTGAAGTGCAAGTATCATATCTTATTTTACCATCTCTAAACTTAATTTCCTTTTCTGGAGTTAGTGGTTTTTTGCCGTTTACCGCCTCTTCGCAAACTCTACGATATGTGATTATATATCAATTTTCATCAAGCTCTAATTGATTATCCAAAAATCAAGTGTTTGGAGTATGTCAGATTGCGAAAAATAAACCTCAGATATTTACTGTACTTTCATTTCAGTTATTTTCTATAAGTGTTAATCAATTTACTGTACTTTCATCTCAATGGACTTCTTTAACTTGAGTATTTCGGATTATCTTTATTTTATTATTGTTCATCACTCTCTCTTGCATGCTTTTGCTAGCACGGAAACTATCTCTTCTGTGTATTAGTAGCACTTCTGATCAGAATTTACTAAGATGCATTGCTTCTTCCATAGCGACATCTCATCATCATACTACTGCAAGTATTTTATTGCGAAAAATTGGTAATGCTCAGTCGCAAACAGCACATCATGATATACCTTTCATCCGATACTTTTCAACTCAAGGCACATCAAGTTTTTTTGCTGTAGCTCATGTTGCTAGTATAATTGATTCCGTATGATACTGTTCGCCATTGGAATAGACGATAAGTGTTTTGCGGTCATTATCTCTTGATAAGTCTACTTGATCTACAGTTTGAGTGAGTATCTTTGTTCAGCTATTTATAGACTGAACTCTCATCTCTTCCATGAGTTTTGGTCAAGATATGCCATGTGCAAATCAAGGGAAATTTTCTACTTCTGTGGTTGTAGTAAGTTGTCATCAAGCTGCAACTCATCAAGCATAAAATCCTTCAAACATAAGTGGCTCTAGCCCAGACCTTGATAAATATATGCTTGCAGTGTGTCAAGCTGGTCCAGATCATATAACGATCGTATTATATATTTTATTTTGCATAATTGTTATTATAGTTATTTACGAATTAAACTAAATTGAATGATATGAATATAATCTGATTATCTTTATATCATTATTGATAGTATATTTATTACTGTTGCTTATATCCTAAGTAAAGTTTCTCACTCTTTTACCTTGTTTTGTATATTTTGATTACTTTTTTCTTCTATTTTGGCATACTCTTCCTCTATAGTAACTGGTAATATCTGTTTCTTGGGCATCAAATTATTTTTTATGGTAAGGTAGCTTGCTATATTTGACTGTATCTGTGGGAAATGCTCAAAATTTATCGGTAAGACATATCAATTTATATATTTACTATAAGTTTTTTTCAAATTTTCCATAAATATATCGTTGGATGATAACTCGCTTACTACCATTATATTTGTCCCGTAATCCACATTTTCTGACAACCAAGATATCAACTTCTCACTAAAAAAAATATTTACTTCATTTAGTATATCTTTGCTTACTTGTGTTTTTATGTCGTTACTATATAAGTATTTTGTTAAGTTATAATTTGCATACATAGATCTTAGCTCTTCTTTTCATATATTTAATAACTGCATATCTTCATAATATCAAGACTTTACCTTGATAAGTTTACTTATATCATTTCATATATAAAGTACACCAAACTCTCTATAATCAAATAATTCCATACAATACTTGATAGTATATCGCGACTGTGGTAAGATAGTTATATGTTTTTCTATAAGTCGCTCGAAGTCTATATCTTGTATATTGTCTATACACAAGAGGTTTAGCTGGAAACTGATTTGACCGGTTTTTCAAAATATGTACTTGCTAGATTGTCAGTCTATCTTCATATCTATCATGTCTCGATGTAACAATTTTCCAACCTCTTTATTTTGTCTTATAAATTGGTTTAACTTCTCTTGTATCAATTTCTTCTGCTCTTTGATCGTAAATGGTGTATTTGTATAGAAATGTATATAGTCAGATTTATAAAAAAAATAATCTTCTGGCAAAAGTATAAGATCTCCCTTATTCATATAATTTATAATTTCTTGATTACTTTCATATACTGTAATGAGTTTATTAGTCGTCTCTTCTAGTATATAAAAATAATTTCACTTTTTATAAAATATTTTCATATATTATTTAACTTTATTTACTATTTTAGGTACTTGGCTTTGTTCGCATTATGTTCTTCTATACTTCTTCCATAATATATCTTTCAACTTGGACTGTGTAGATAAAATAAATTATCTGTTTTATTATACTGTAATACTGCTAGTATGCTACTAAGCGTAGGTGACGATATAGGTGTAGGTGGAAGTCATGCCTTTGCTCTAGTATTATATAAATTGCTGCTATCTTTGAGATTATCGACTATTACGGACGGTGTACATTTATCATAAGTCAACTTCAGTCCATAACATAGTGTTATGTCTGCATCAAGTTGCATGTTGTTCTGTATCCTATTTAAAAATATACCTCATATAGTTGGTTTGTTCTCATCATTTTTTTCCTCGTTTTCGATTATACTTGCAAGTTTTATAATAGTGTATGGTGATAACTCAAAGTCGTATCAATCACTTTTTAGATGCGTATTTACCTTGCTAAATAGTGTACTATAGTTATCCCATACTTTATCTTGAAAATTATCTAGTTGTAGTTTTACTATTTGTCGTATCTTATTATCTTTACTTATGTCTATCATATAAGTATCTGGGTAGAGATATCATTCCAATGTTGTTAGGTTATTGGGTAAAAATTTATATGTTGACTCCAAATCTGATATATTTTTAGCATCTTGAACATAGTCTATGTAGTCTCATTTTGTTATTATTCATTTTTTTGACAACATATTGTCTATATCGTATATAGACCATCATTCTAGTATGGTTATCTTTGCCAAGTTTTTTGGAGGCGGTGTGGTGATGATACTTTTGAACGACTTGTAACTATATGATCATGTAAAATTATAAACTCACGGATATATGCTCGTTCCAGTCTCTTGATGAAGCTTATTGTAAATTTTTAATGTAAACCTATCCCATCGTCCCAATTGATTATAGAATTTACTATAATTATCTCATTTATTTATGATAATTTGTCATCATATATTTATTTTATTATAAAACCCAAATAACAATATTATCACTATCAATAGTATATATCTACCTATTTTCATTAGTTTATGTATAGTTTTATATAATATATTATTTTATGTATCAACCTTATTATGATATAAAAATAGGATGATTTATTTTGGTTGTTTCATACTGATCGTAATCATCATCTCACTTATTTGTTTTATCCTTGCAATTACTGCATATATTTTGTATGTTGCAGTTTATCATAATTGCTTGTGTGATTGGAGTTATGATGTCTATAGTTATATCATTGTTTATAGGTCGTATATCATCTTGTGCATCTACTTTATTTGTGTGTTTTGCATATCTATGTGACAAATTTTCCAATATCATTTTTTGGTTAAATCAATTACCACAATAGTCACATATATTTTTACTTATGTAAGATATATCTTCAAATCTTATATAAATTTCTTCATCAGATATAGATTGCATAAATATCTTTCATGATATATCTTCTATATTTTTTAAATGCACTATATCGAGCTTTGATATATTGATAATATCTATAGATCAAATCTTTTTCAATAAGTCTCATACCTTTATCTTATGAAGTCTATTCTTATTATCCATAATTATAAATCGTTAAGTTCATACTAATTTTGATTATTTTTATATTTATTATAATATCTACCTTACTAGGTACACTAATTGATTATAGTAACAAAACCGGATAAATTATCAAGTATTTATGATATCAATTTATTGCATATAAGTCAATATAATGTAATTGAGATGATGTCATACTATAATGATTTTATTTGACATAATCAACCAATCTACATATAATTAGTTATATCAGATATTTTTTTATTTATACTATTAATAGAAATTATCCTATGTTCAATAAAACCATAGAAGAGATTGCATGACTGTATGGTACAGATATAGAAAAGTGATTGGATGATCTTCAGATTGTCTCTCTGAGAAATAAGTACTGATCCAATCAAATCACCCCCACAAAGCAGAAAAGTTTATTTGTCAAATTTTTATATCAATTCCATAGCTCTATCGTTTATATACTTATAGTAGCAGCTATACTAAGTTTTATCATGAAGGAGTATAGCGATACGGTTGTGATAGTTGTAGTTCTATTGATCAATGCTATACTTTGATTTGTGCAAGAATACAAAGCCGATCAATCAGTAAAAAAACTCATATCTCTAAATAAAAACAAGGCAAATGTTATCAGAAATAATACCGACATAATTATAGATAGTCAAGATCTAGTCCCTTGAGATATTGTAAAATTTGATGCATGATACAAAGTTACTGCTGATGTAAGGATCATAAGATGTTATGATTTACAATCAAATGAATCTTCACTCACATGAGAATCGTCGCTGGCCAAAAAAAACTCAAATATCATAAACAAGGACTCTGTTGCTATATGAGATACGGACAATATGTTATTTGCTGGTACTTATATAGCAAATGGAACTGGTGTTGGTATAGTAGTAGCTACTGGTATGAATACAGAACTCGGTAAGATAGCGCATGTAGTATCATCTGCAAAAGATACAATAACACCACTCGAAAAAAGATTACAAAAACTTGGACTGCAAATTGGTATTATGGTTGTTATCATTGCCATAGTAATCATGTTGGTATGACTATATGAATGACATACTTTATATGAGATGTTTTTTGTATGAACGAGTCTTGCAGTTAGTGCTATACCAGAGTGATTACAAGCTGTAGTTACGCTGACACTTGCTATATGAGTACAACAGATGTATAAACAGAAAGTCCTAGTTAAACAACTCAAAAGTATAGAGACGCTTGGTAGTACAAGTGTCATATGTAGTGATAAAACTGGTACTATAACACAAAATAATATGACAGTTATAGATGTATATGTCAACAATAAGCAATTTGTCGTACCAGATGATAAAGAACAACTCGTGACCAACCAAGATTTTGAATTATTGTTAAAGTGTGCCGTCCATTGTAATAATGCCGTCTTGCCCAATATATGAGACCCCACTGAATTAGCTCTACTAAAAATTTGATCAGATTATAATATATCACCAATACTAAAGAAAATATGAGAAGTGCCATTTGATAGCGAGAAAAAATACATGATAACTAATTACGAGTGACTATCTTAT